>JAPORT010000006.1 GCA_026710085.1 Flavobacteriaceae bacterium
ACGCCGGTGGTGACCCTGCCGAGGGCGAGCGTCAGCGGTGGTGATCCTGTGACGGAAGGGGCAGCGGCCTCCTTCACCGTGAGCGTCGCGCCCCCACCCGCGGCAGGGGAGACCCTCAGCGTCAACGTACAGGTCAGCGAGAGCGGCAGCGTGGTGGAGAGCGGCGAGAGCGGCCGCCGCACCGTGGTGGTGAATGACAGTGGCGCGGCAACCTTCACGGTCGCCACCGAGGATGACGCCACGGATGAGCCGGATGGCGCGGTGACCGCCACGGTGGGCAGCGGCGCCGGCTACAGGGTGGGCAGCCCCGCCACCGCCACGGTGGGGGTGAGGGACAACGATCCGGGCCTGGCGCTCTCCGCCGCCAGCCTGCAGATGCTCAGCGGCGGGCAGGCCGGCTTCGCCCTCACGCTGGATACCGCCCCCACCGCCCCGGTGACGGTGACCGTGTCTGGAGATAGTGGGTTGATGGTGGATACGGACCCGCAGCGGGCGGGCGGGCAGAACACCCTGCACTTCACTGCCGATAACTGGAACAGTGAGCAGCGGGTGAGGGTGCTGGCAGGGCAGGCGGCGGGCATCGTCACCGTAACCATCACCGCCAGTGGTGGGGACTACGAGGGACTGACGGCAGCGATCAGGGTGGTGGTGCTGGCCGGGTCACAGGTGGATGCCGGCGCCACGGCGGGTTGGCAGGTGCGCTTTGGCCGCACCGTGGCGCAGCAGGTGGTGACTGCCGTGCAGGATCGCTTCACCACCAACCCCCCAGCGGGCCTGAACATCACCGTGGCAGGGGAGGATCTGACCGGCGATACGCCGTTGTTGGAGAACGAAGGGGCGTTATCCAAGCTGTTGGGCTTCGAGACCGTCAGCGGCCAGCAGGTGGCGCAGGGTTCTTCCTTCGCCTTCTCCCCACCACCAGCAGTAGCAGCAGGGGAAGGGGAAGGGATGGGAGCAGGAGGGGGGCCACGGTTGGCCGTCTGGGGGCAGGGGGCGCTCGCCTCCTTCCATGGACAAGACCCCCTCTCCCTGGAGGGCAGTGTGAGCACCGCCCTGGTGGGGGCGGACTGGCGCACCCAACGGTGGCAGGCCGGGGCCGCCCTCGCCCGCTCCTGGGGCAACGGCTCCTATGGGGGAGGGGGCGATCAGCAAGGTGATGCAGCCCTCAGCGGCGCCCTCACCGGCCTGTTCCCCTATGGCCGTTATGCCCTCACCCCCCGCCTCGGCATCTGGGCCGTGGCCGGCTACGGCTGGGGCGCCCTCGCCGTCAAACCGGACGAGGCCGAGAGGGAGTACCAGCCTGCC
The DNA here is from genome assembly GCA_026710085.1 of Flavobacteriaceae bacterium. Classification (GTDB taxonomy): domain Bacteria; phylum Bacteroidota; class Bacteroidia; order Flavobacteriales; family Flavobacteriaceae; genus Bin25. Next base: position 1,306 of record JAPORT010000006.1, read on the forward strand.
GCCACCATGGCTATGGGCGCCGTGGGCATGGACGGCCTGCTGCTGGATGGGGGCGCCGAGGGGTTGAGCATTGCCACTACGGTTGACCTGCTCGCCGTCAACACCACCACCGCAGAGGTGGATGGGTTGGCCGCCGCCGAGGGCAACGTCTCCCGGCTCCGGGTGGGGCTGGAGGCCACACGCCCTGTTCCCCTGGCCAACGGCGCCGCCCTCCTCCCGTCGGTGGAGATGGGCATCCGCCACGATGGGGGTGACGCAGAAACCGGCTTCGGTCTGGAGGTGGGCGCCGCCCTCGCCTGGCATGACCCACAGCGGGGCATCAACGCTGAACTGAAGGGCCGCTCCCTGGTGACCCACGTGGAAGAGGAGTTCCGCCAGCAGGGCCTGGCCCTCTCCCTCTCCTGGCAACCCAACCCATCCAATCGCGGGCCGTCCCTCTCGGTGAGTCATGCCGTGGGCGCCACTGCATCCGGCATGGATGCCCTGCTGAGTCCCACCGTCATCCAGGGGTTGGACGCACCCGCCGGCAACGGGCAGCAGTTCAAGGCGGAGGTGGCCTACGGCTTCCCCGCCGCCAACGACCGCCTCACCCTCACCCCTGGCGTGGCGGTGGCGCTTTCCCCCTCCACCAGCACCTACGGCATCCTCTGGTCCCTCGCCCCCTACGCCCGGCAGGGTCAGACCGAACCCTGGGAAATCGCCCTGGAGGGGGAGCGGGAAGAAAGCAACTCCGCAGACA
>JAPORT010000085.1 GCA_026710085.1 Flavobacteriaceae bacterium
TTGATTGATATCGACGCCAATTGATTTCATTGATCAAATGTTCTCTTCCAAAAATAATATCAAGCATTACTTTAATGTCATGTTGCATGGTATCATCACAGTGATAAAAAAAACTCCCCGTAGGTTTTAAAATGCGATGGTATTCAATAACTCTTTTGGCCATATATACGATATAAGCCACATCACTGTCTTTGGCATAAAATGGCATGGTCGATAAAAAGTCATATAATTCTCTATGAGATGTTTTAACCTCTTCTTTCCATTCTTCCTTTAGAGTCTTCTCGATAAAAGATATCTTTAAACGAAGCTCCTGAAGCAGTCGAACCCAGAGGAGCCGTGAATGATTTGTTTTTGTTGAACGGTGGATCCAAATAAATCATATCAACCGTTTCGGTATCAATGGCAACCAAAACATCAATATTATCTCGGCAGTAAATCGTTCTGTTTTCTAGATTCATTGTTCTATTTCAATCATTTTTTCACATTTCTGTGATAAACTTCTACTCAATCCTTTACTTTTCAACTTTTTTGGTGAAAATCATTCTTATTTCTTTTACTAAGTTTTTTCGAAACAACTTTTAATCCCAATATGGATTTACTCAATATGAGAGTTATAGACTTTCTACGCAGAATCAAAATTAGTGAATCAACCACCAATGAATTAGAGAAAATTTGACTTTATCGTGTATTATAGAATTTTGGTTCTACCGTCTTTTTCATCAAAAAACATCCGAATATCTACAAAAAAACAAAATAGAAGTTTTGAGACTATCAAAGTTTCGAAATCCTCTTACCATAATTATGACTTCTTAGGTTTTTCTATTATTTCGTTCTAATCTATCACTGGATTGATTATAAATTACGTCATCTATGTACCTTATAAACATTCATTACAACACACAGCTAGCTCAATAAAATCAATAGATGGTATGTTACTATTTTCTAATTTCGGAAGAAATTTTGCCATATGACAAATCTTTTTTTGAGTTCGACCAGAGAAATAAAGAATTTTACGATTGTAATCAATCCAATAGTATTTTAAATTTTGTCAAGGCAAGAATTACTTATCGGAACTCATCCTAAGCCTCCAAATTTTTTCGGACGTTGGCTAAACAGTACAGACCACCCAGAAACAGATAGGCAATGCCATCGTAGCCTAACTCAAACAGGAAAAATGCCCAAAAATGAAATCATCGACTGGTTAGCCAATAAAGTAATTCATCATCATTATAAAGATGAAAAGATTCAACATCTCAAGAACAAATACCGAGAATTAGGTTTTGCAAAATATGCAGAACATATGGAAAGTATCCGTAGGATCCCAAACGATGATAAGGTTCGTAAGGGGAATATGACCGAAATTATCTTGTGCGAATACGTCTTAAATTCTACCAAAAAACAATTGATTAAAACTTTTCGATTTCGATATAGTACCAATATTGATCAATCAATGAAAGGGGATGATGTTTTAATGGTTGATTACGATTATGAAGAAGATGATATTGAAGTATATCTTGGTGAAGCTAAATTTAGGAAAACTCCGGCACCAGAAGTTGTCAGAGATATCACCAATGCTCTCTCAACTGATAAAAAGCCCTTATCGTTTACTTTTTTGGTAGATCGACTTTTAGAGTCGGCTTCTACTAAAGAAATAGGGAGCCATCTGGAACAGTTTGTGATTGAAACTGTAAAGCAACAAGGTAAAATCACATATTCAGGATTACTGCTTAGTCAAGAAGCCTGTGTGAAAACAGTTCAAAATCATTTAGATAGTGATAACCCAAAATTAGTGTTTCTTTCTTTAGGTGTTGAAAACCCAACTGATCTCATGAAAAAGATATTTGCCAGAGTAGAAGAAAAATTAGCTGACCCTGAACAATTATGAGCATAGAAAATACATTAACATCACTAGCGAAATTGAATCAAGATAAATATTTCGAAAATCAGATAGCACAACTTAACGCAAGATACATTCTGCTAATTACTGGTGAGGAAAAAGAGAATTTTCCGAATTTCAATGTTAAGGATGAAGAGATGACATTGTTGGCTTTTCATTATTTAAATCTTGGTTGTAGGTTAGCAGAAAAGCAAGAAATTCAAAAAGCTTCACAACCTCTTGAAAGAGGAGCTCAAATTTTAGAATACATTTATGAATCTAAAAATAATGAAACGAATTTTAGGAACTATCACGTCCTTATCTCCAGCCTTGCCTACTATTCTGCATTTCAATACTCTAAATCATTTATTCTTATTGAAAAAGCTGAAAATGAAACTAAAACTACTATTGCTGAGTTATTGAGTTGCTTTTTAAGCCGTCGTTTTAGCAAACTTCAAAACGAGATAAATACCATTATCATCAATAAGGATTACGTTAATTTAAATCGCAATCGTGATATAGACGAAACATCTTCAAGAATATACGAAATAGTCATAGCACGTTCTTTATCAAAGATTATCAGCTATTTAAACTATGGTCATCAAACCTTATTAGGACAAGCAAAAACGGAATTAGAAGCTCTTAAAGACATCGCTGGTCTGAAGGAAGAAGTAGATGTTTGGTGGACATTGCGGTTGATTCTCATTATTCTCAGAGGTGTAGAACGAGCTTCCTTATGGAGTGTGTTAATTGATCATTATAAGAACCTACCTCCATTGGTTTCAAACTATATTTTTTCACATGTATTTGCAAAGGGAACTAAAATTCATGAGTTCTTTGCTAAACAAAGAAGTGCATTTAAAAAGATTATTGATCAGGATGATGGTATTGTTATTAGTATGCCAACTAGCAGTGGTAAAACACGTATTGCAGAAGTGGCCATATTGGATACAAAAGCCAAAGATGAGACTTCTAAAATCCTGTTTCTTGCACCATATAGGTCTTTAGCTTTTGAAATAGAAAATGACTTGGGAAGAATCTTTACCCCCATAGGAATAAAGGTTTCTCAAATGTATGGTGGCAGTTTGTTTAGCAAAATTGATGAAAGACTTATCGAAGATAATGATGTCATTATTGCAACTCAAGAAAAAGCAAAAGCCATGTTTAGAAGTGATAATAAGTTGATTAAAAATATAAAACTAGTTGTTTCAGATGAGGGACATCTTCTAGGTGGTGAAGAAAGGGACACAAGAAACGAGTTATTCATGGAAGAACTTCGCTTTCATATTCACAAAAACAAAGGGAAATTCATTGTGCTTTCAGCAGTATTGCCAAACGCAAAAGACCTTTCTTCTTGGCTTACAAATTCAAAAAACAATATATTCAAAAGCGATTGGAGACCATCCGAAGAACGAATGGGGATATTGGAATGGACAGGCAGAAATGTCAATCTCAATTGGCGAAGTTCTGATAATGAAAGAACTCCATTCAACAAAAAATTTATTCAAGCAGAAAAGCAACCAAAAAAACCTCGGGAAAAAAAGGATAAATACATACCTAGTAATAAAAATGAAGCAGTTGCTGCAACGGCAATAAAGCTATTAAAGTTTGGCCCAGTACTTATCTATGTTGGTAGGAGAGATTCGGTTTTTACAATGGCGAGAGCATATCAAAAAGTACTTGTAAACGACACTCCATTTCAATGGTGTAATCAAAATAACTGGCAGGCATTTGAACTTGCGTGTATTGAGTTTGATGGAAAAGATAGTCAATGGCTTCATTTCGCTAAGTTAGGTATTTTGTGTCACAATTCAGACTTACCAGCGGATGCAAGAATTCCATTGGAACGATTAATGCGCTCCAAAAAAGCTCGAGTCATTATTGCAACATCTACTTTGGGTCAAGGTGTAAATCTTGGAGTATCATCAGTTATTTTTTCAATTCTTCTAAAAGGGAGAAAAAAACTATCTCATAGTGATTTTTGGAATATTGCTGGGCGGGCTGGACGAGCATTTGTTGATCAAGAAGGTAAAATTCTCGTAGCACTTGATAATTCTAAAAGGAGAAATGCAGAAGAACTTCATAAGGTATCGAAAATGCAAAACACAATTGAAAAATATTTCAACAAATCTAATATACAAGAAGCCAAAAGTGGTCTCCTATGGTCAATAGGGGAAATGAAACGTTTGGCAACATCTAATAAAGAATTTAGTTTTGAAAAATTTTTGATACTTGTTGCTGAAAATGACTTTTCAGACATAGAACATAGTGATTGCATCATCAATAAATTAGATATCATTGATGATACATTACTTGCATTACATCAACTGAATCACAATGAAATTGATTCCACCGATGTTGCATGGGTAGAAGAATTCTTTAAAAAGTCTCTCGCTTATTTGCAATGCGCCAAATATAAAGATGATATATTCAATGAAGAAGAACAAGTAATCACTTTTATAGAGGCTCGCATTGGTGGCATTCTAAAAGCAGTAGGTCAAGATTCAAAGAAGTGGGAGGCTCATATACGCTCTGGAATTCCACTCCAAAGTGATCTAATTATTGAAAAGCGTTTACAGAAAATCATAGAATCTATTGATCGATTTTTCGCAAAAAAAGTCTATTCAATTGAAGCGAAAACTGAATTACTTTCTTTTATAGAAAAAATTGTTAATCAAACTCCTATTCTTCAAGATAAATATCTTGAAAATAAACGGATGCAAGAGATACGAGAGCTTTGGCTAGCGGGAACTTCCATGGCTGAAATCAAGGAAATAGACAACGATTCAATGCTTATTAAAAATCACTTTGCTTTCAAACTACCTTGGGTGTTAAATGGGATTGCAAAAAAACTCCATGACTTGGAACGTCACTCACAATTATTACAAGAACTATCCCTTCTTTGTGAAACAGGGTTGCCTAACTTAATTGCTGTAAAGATATATCAAGCTGGCATCAGATCTCGTCAATCAGCAATTGAAGTTGCTTCCATGTATGATGATGACGATCCTTGGGATAAAGGAGTTTCTTATTACAAAAAGAATATCATTGAAAATGCAGATTTTTATAAAACAAAACTATCTGATGAAACTATAAAATGGATTAATTTACTTCTACATTATAATGAGCGTAAACATGATGTCATTAATGAAATACCACCATTTTTTTCTAATCAATTGTTTGGGTTAAAAAATGCTATTTTATTTCCAAAAACCATTAACAAAAAACACTATCTAGTGAGTTCCGACTTGACTGTTATGATATTAGCAGACTCTATTGAGGGGCTTTACTTAGCAGAAGTAATTGATAAGGATGGGGTGTTTTTCAAGCAAAGTAAAGATAATTATTGGAAGTTACATGTTCCTAATCCTAACATAAAATTTAACGGAATTGAAGACAAGGAGTTTTAAACTCTTTATCTATTTTTCTAATTCTATTACCGATAAATTTAATGCCATGTTCAAAATAACCAATACAACACAAGATTGTCGTGGGAATAGAATTTTAATGTTGGATTCTTGCCAATCGACAAGCACAAATAGTTGAAGATAAAATTAATAACAGAGACAATCATAAATTTGAGTATCTTAGTGCTATGTCAAAAAGATAAAATCCACATATGACAATGTTGCACAAGTGTTTTAAACATGATGAGTAACAAAAATTCAAGATACAATGAAAGCCTCGATAGTTCAAATAGTTGAGTTGCTAAATACTATAGAAACCACTTACTTAGTACCTTTTTACCAAAGAGAGTCTTCTTGGGAAATTCAAGACGTTGAAAACTTAATGGATGATATTAAATCTATAGGGAGGATATCTTCAAGCAATGCCATTGAAACTGTTAAATGCTACTTTTTAGGAACGATTGTATTGTCCCATATATACACGAATCACGAAACTGATGATAAGTGTAGGTTAATTCATGAAATTATTGATGGTCAACAAAGACTGCTAACACTCAGCTTAATGGCAAAAGTTATAGTTGAACTCATCAAATCAGATGAATTAAAAACCAATTTTAAACAATGGTATATTACCAAAAGTAAAAGTGATTATTTCAAAAACCTTCCTACAGATTTTGAAGCACCCCTTTCTGAGCGGTTACTGTACTCCACGTATGGTAATGAAAGAAAAAAATATCGATTTGTTCCAAAACTAGATGATAAATTAATTTTTAATTCAATACTCAATGATAATGCTTTATGTGATGATAAACAGTTTCTTACAAAACATTACGAGAAAATTAAGGAAAGAATAAGTAGTAATCCTATCGATTATATTAAAGGTTTTTGTCTGTTATCAATCTGTAAATTAGAATTAGAAGCAGGTGATGATCCTCAAGAAATTTATGATTCAATAAATTCTAAACTTAAACCTCTCAAAGAATACGACAAAATTCGAAATTTCGTATTACAACCAAAAACCGCTAGTAGTCAAAATAGACAAGTATGTTATAAATACATTGAAGATAATCTAGCTCCAATTTGGGAAAGAATAGAAAATAGTTTTAAAAGCTCTATTAAAGATAAAATTCAAAATTTCGATTCCAAAATTCCAAAATATTGGACAAAATTTGGAAAAGAATTTGATAGTCTATTTAAACTATTCTTTTTGCATTATGTATATGTTAAAAAGAAAGAACAGGTATCTAAAAATCAATTATACAAAACTTTTAAAAAAGACATTGGATCCAATTTGGGCAATAAAAGTTTGTTAGATGATATTGGAAGTTTTTCAAATATTTTTTTAAAAATTGTTGGCTTACAAAATGAAAATCAAAAACCAATAAGAAACGCGATATACGAACTGCTGAGAATTCCAAAGTTTACAGCTTATTGTCCTTTACTTATGTCTATCTATCATAAAATTCAAGAGATAAATAAGGAGAACAAGAATAAATGGAATAATACAGATATTGAAAATTTTGTAAAAATTACAAAGTCAATCATTAGTCATTATGTTAGATTTAACTTGGTTAAAGGAACAAGAAATTTGAGCAAATTTTACCCTACTATTTTCAATAGGTTAATTACTTCCGACTCTAGACAAATCCTCCAGTCTCTAAATTATGTTTTATTTTTCGAAAATAGCAATACAGTTTGTCCAAAGTCTAATGAGTTTGAAGGAAGTTTTAAAAAAACTAAAATGTATGAGATAAAAAAAGAACTATGTAGATATCTTCTAAGTGAGATAAGCTGGAACTGCGGATTTAGCCATGCACAAGAAAGAAATATTGACATAAATAAGTTTTATTCTGAAGAATACCATATTGAACACATATTACCTGAAAATTGGAAACAACATTGGAAAAATGATTTAAAAGCTTGGGGGCAAGATCTTGAAAAAGTCGATGATTTAAAACATAAAATTGGTAATCTTACATTGCTTGAGGGAAAGTTGAACCTTAATCTATCTAACAAAAGTTTTGGAGATAAAAAACAGAATACAACTAAATCAGAAACAAATGAAATTGTTAGGTATGGTTATAGAAGTCACCCTATCTTAATTATTTCAAAAATTGGGGAAAATGATAAATGGGGATATTGTGAAGTAAATAAAAGGTCAGAATTCCTATTAAATGAAGTTAACAAGATTTGGAAACTACCGAAACTAAATTCAAACGATAAGATACAAATAAGAAGTAAGGTATTCATAGAGAAATTTAATAGTCAAACTAATCTAAGTTCAAAAGTATTTATTCACAAACTTCTTGTTGAAATTTTGAGTCAGAATTACGATATCAATATAGAAAAATTGGATGATACAACATTCCAAATTAAAATCAAAAGAACTGTACTCATTTCAATTAAGATAGTTAAAGATCAAAGCAATAAAGTAAATGTCCAATTTAAAAAAATTAATATAAATGAATTAGAAACAGATTTATTTAAAACATCGAGAACACGTTTAATGTCCAAAAATGATGAAAGTTTGATAATAGAAATTGACTGTTCTAAACCGATTATTGATATGCATCTTAGTTTCTGTAAAAAGTTGATAAACAAGGCCCTTACGGTATAAGATTAGAATACTTTCTTAGTCACTTGAAAAAGATGAAATCAATATTGGAATCATGTTACAAATGTAAGTCTTACATGGCGTGTATTCAGCAGATTATTTACTATTATAGATTTTCACCTAATTAATTGATTATGAATGTAATAATAACTCATAGGGAACAAGACTTGAGATTTTAATTACTTGTCTTCATTAAGGATAATATGATACCATAACTAATTCTCATTAAGTAAAATAGGAATACTTCAACTAATGTTAATTTGTAGAGAATGAAAATCTCAAATAAAGTACAACACATCATCGATGAACTTATTGACCAATATGAGTTTTCAGATGAATCATCGAGACCTTGGATTATAGGTTTTAGTGGTGGGAAAGACTCCACCGTATTATTAACTTTGGTGTGGATGTGCTTAAATCGATTAAAAGAATCCAATCCAAATTATAAATTCAAAAGAGATATCTACGTAGTTTGTAACGACACATTAGTGGAAAACCCCATAATTTCAAATTATGTTGATGATGTTTTATCCTATATCGAAAAATCAGCATCAGAACAGAATCTTCCAATATTTGTCAAAAAAACTTCACCAAAACTTGATGAGACATTCTGGATTAACGTTATTGGAAGAGGATACCCCGTTCCAAATAATACATTTCGATGGTGTACAGATAGGCTGAAAATTAGACCAACGGCTAATTTTTTACACAACCAAATTGATGAAAAAGGAGAGGCTATAGTATTGCTAGGGACTAGATACGATGAAAGTAAAAATCGTGAAAGGTCAATTAAAAAACATGAAGTAAAGAATCAAAGGTTATCACCACATAATTCTTCCCCCAATACTATGACCTATTCACCCATAAAGGAATTACAACTTGAAGAAATTTGGTACATTATCAATACCTTTCCTTCTCCTTGGAATTTTGATAATTCAATCTTGTTTAAAATTTATGCAGATGCAAATTCAGATGATTATGAATGCCCGACTGTTGTAACATCAAAGGAACATAAAAGTTGTGGTCAAAGTAGGTTTGGGTGCTGGACATGTACCGTTGTACAAAAAGACAAATCAATGTCTTCACTAATTGATAATGGTCAATCGTGGTTAACTCCCCTATTAACATTCAGAAATCAACTCCAAAATGAGAGAAATGGAGGGTCTAATAGACGATCAACAAGAAGAAATGGTCAAGTTTCCGTTTCAGAAGATGGGGTAAATCAAGGAAATTATACTCCAGAATATAGGTACTCCGTTTTAAAGAGGCTACTTGAAGTTCAGAGAAAAGTTCAGTTAAGTAAACCCGAAATTAATCTCATATCAAATCAAGAATTGATTGCTATTCAAGTATTATGGAATAGAGATTTGTTCTTTAATAAAACGGTAACAGATTTGTACAAAGAAGTCTATGGCATAGAATTACTAACAAACAACTTCAAATCAATCAGCAAAATCGAGAGAAAAATATTAAAAAAAGAATGTGAAGATGATCTTAATCTTTATGGATTAATAGATAATCTTATTTCCATTCAAGAATCCAAGTCTTTATTAGTTTCAAACTACGGATTGAACAATGAGATAGAAAAATTGATAGAATCTAAAATCGATTAGTTGTATTTATGATTATTAAAAAAATCAAAATATCAAATTTTAGATCATATTACAATGAAGTAGTCATAGATTTTACTTCTGATGCAGATAAAAACATCACTCTCATTTCGGGCAAAAACGGTTATGGTAAAACTTCTATTCTAACCTCATTAATTTGGGGGTTTTATGGAAAATTAATGTCTAAAGTTGAAGAAAAATACAGATTAGAAATAAAAAATTCTGGAGGATATGAATCTTACTTACGACAACAATTCAACAAAAATCAAAGCAGAAAGAAAAAGCTTTCAGTTGAGATTGCGCTTTCAGATATTTTAATACCCTCAATCCCTTGTGATGAAATAATACTTAGAAGATCTTTCAATCTAACAACACTCAAAGAAGAACTTAAGATATTAATTGACGGGACCCATAACGAATTAACCAAAAAGATTGGTTATGAAACGTTCATAAACGATTTTATTCTTCCCCGAGAAATTGCTAAGTTTTTCTTTTTCGATTCTGAAAAGATAGTTTCATTAGCCGAAGCTAAAACAAAAGAAGAACTTAAATCTTTGAGTAAAGCATATTCTGAGGTTTTAGGTTTAAAAAAATATGAGGATTTAAAATCCAATCTTAATTCTCTTATTTCAACACTGAAAAAGCGTTGTATAGCTTTAATTGATTTTGAAAAATTGGCTTCACTAAATGAAGAGAAAACAAAAAAAGAAAAAGAATTAGAACTATCTAATGATACCCTATCAGATACTTCAATTTCAATTGAAAATTTGAAATCCAAAAGCGATTCTTTACAAGAAAAACTAATTCGAGAAGGAAATTCAATAACATTAGATGAATTTAAATCAATTAAAAAAGATTACCAGTCCTATTCGGATCAATCAAAAGTCATTCGTAAAAAACTTAAAGAACATCTTGATTTTATTCCTTTTATTATTTCTGATCAACTTTTCAATATTCTAATTGGGCAGATAAAATCAGAAATGAAGTTTAAGAACTCAAGTCTTGATATTAACACACGCAAGAGAATTTTAGAAATATTTAAAGACACCATATCAGATGTTCATGGGGCTAAAAAATCAAGATATATAAAAACATTCCAAGAGGAAATCTCAAAAATCAATCGAACCAAAAGCGTTAACTTTTTACTTGATTTTTCTAACGAAATCAATAGGAGAATATTATCTGTTTACGATAATGTTAAAAATTCATTTTCGAAAAGATACAAATTCATTCTAGAAGAAGAAAAAGAGAATAGATTTCAAATGAACAAAATTCAAAGAAAAATAAAATCTTTTGAGTCTAAAAAATCAAGTCCTATAAACGAAAAGCTTAGGATTCAGAAAGAAGAAATAGACCAAGAAATTGAAAACCTATTGATTAAAAAAGGGGAATTAACTTACTCCATTTCTGAGTCAACAAAGAATCTTTCAAATATCAAAAAAAGAATTTCAGAAATTGAAAACAAACAGAAAGTAATTGGTGATGACAAGAAAAAAATATTGTTAACTGAAAAAGTACTAGACAGATTAAGTAACATTACCAAAAGAATCAAAGTTGATAAAAAACATTCATTGGAAAAATCAATTTTAAATGGACTCAACAGTCTTATGCATAAATCGAATTTTATTGAGAAGGTTAATATCGAACTTTTCGAAAATAACATGGATATTATGTTGCTTGACCAAAACGGTAATACCATCGAAAAAGAATCAATGTCTAAGGGTGAACAACAGTTATATGCAACATCTATATTAAATGCTTTAGTAGAGGTGTCTGGTATTTCGTTTCCTATATTTGTAGATAGTCCACTTCAAAAGTTTGATAAGGAACATTCTGAAAATATTATCAAAAAGTTCTATCCTAAAATTTCAAAACAAGTTGTTTTATTTCCACTTATTGAAAAGGAATTAACCAGGGATGAATTCAAAATGATGGAATCAAATATTTCTTCATTATATAAAATAATTAATGAGGATGGAAGCTCCTATATTGAACTAGTCCAAGAAGTAAATGCGTTTTTTGTATGATAGTAAAGACATCAAAGGAAAACAGGGAGATCGTTTCTAAACTCACAAGGAAACTAAATCTTGGTAGTGAAAATCATATTTCAAGAATAGCCTTTGCATATTCCATTTCGCAGGAAAAGAAGTTAAGTCTAAATGATTTAAAAAATTCACAAGGCAAGGAATATTCTAAAGTTGTTTTTTTTGGTTTAAACTACGAATTATATGTTGGTCTTATTTGTATGAAATACAAACTGCACTCTTCAGATGTAGACATTCCTAAATACATAAAACTACATGTTGATGATGGATTAAATCTTTTACATACAATCATAGATGAAAATGGTTACTCAACTATTATAGATCTTATTCCAAATCTTTCAAACTAGTTTTAATTCTTTTAAAACCCTTTCGAAGTTTTCTGTAGCATCAAAAATCTCATCATCTTTCTCATAGATTTCCTTCAAAGACTCTAATCCACCAAATGCATATTCATCGCATATTTTTTTAAGTTGAGTCGAGACTTTCTCTGGATTAACCTTGTTTTTTATCATTGACTTTTTTGAGTCTAAGTTTAATTCTATCTGTATTTCTTTTTTTGAAAGAATTTTAGAAATCAAATAAATATACTGTTTACTTCTATCTTTCCTCCATCCTTTTGCTGCTTTATCCTTAAGCTTGAAATACTCCTTTCTTCTATTTGAATTTATACCGACCCATAAACAAAATAAATAACCATCATACCAAGTTCTAAGTAACACCTTTTGCTTAGCTTTTTCTTGTTTATAACCTTCTATATTAACGAATTTCGACGCAAACTTTTCATTCTTTGCATCAATATGCAGTCTATGAGAAAGAATCAAAGAAATTAAATCATCCTCCATTTAATAAATATCCAAAATTAACGCCTTCATTATTTGAAATTGGTTCCATAATTATGAATGAAGAACCTTTTGAACTATTGAGAAGGTTTAAAACAGACTCCCCAAGTGAATTAATCGTATTTTCCTTATTATCCCATAAATCCATCGTAATTATAATTGATTGTTCAAATATTTCATCTTCAATAAGAGTTTCAAAAAATGACAACTTGGTATCCGAAGTGAGTCTAGAAATTGGAGCATCAGCTATAAATGGATAACTAGTCCTAATTTCCGAAATATCAATGAGACCGAAAACAACAGAAAGAGGTTCAAGAGTAGATGAAGCCCCACCTGGCTGAGATAAAATATTTTCATTACTATCTCGTAATTGAATTTCAAATCTATAATCTGACATGTGTCCTCTCTCACTTTTAGAAACCTCAACTTTCAGTTTCTGTTCCGTTGTTGTGGGGTTATTTTTCATCAATTTTTTGAATCTTTCGGTGGCTTTTATCTCTAAATCGTTACCGAATTTTAAGTAAATGTCTTCTTTGATATTCTCAAAAACCTTATCAATATCATCAATGAAGTTCTTTAAATTCTCATACTTTTGAGATACTTCATCAACTTTTGGATCGAATTTATTTAACTCGGAATTATATCTAGAAATGTCTTTTTCATAATCATCAATCCTTTCTTTTAAGTCAGAAATTTCCTTTTCCAATTTAGTTAATTTCTGTATCCTCTCTTTGAACTCAACTAGTATATGGAACCCATCATTATCAAAATCATCTTCATCACCATAATTTGTGATGAAATTTTTAATTTGTTGTCCAACATCAAATAATTCACGATGATAAATTGATATCGTATTTTTATAATCTTCCATCACATTAGCATCAACATATGCATATTTTTTCGAATGAGAATATATCCTATTTAATGCCTTTCTAAGTGATTGCAAATTTTTCAATTCATCATCATTTTCAGATGATCCTCCTTTAAAGTGAGGTATTAAAATATTGGAGATAAAATCTTTACTCTCATTAGATAATTCTGTATTGCAAAAAAAACATTTATTTTCCTTTATCATACTTTCCAAAGTACTTGGATGAAGTTGACTAAGACTTAAAGCTCCAAGTATTCTCTGTTCCTCCTTACTTATTTTCTTGTTTAATTCAGCTCTTCTTTCCATAATAAATGAACTGAATTTTGAATCTAAGTCTTCGAAAGAATCTTCTATTAAGTCATACCTTTCCATTTTCGACAAGATAAAATCTTTCTCATTAGTAAAAGAATCAAGAAAATTCCTGTTGTGATCATCAATCTTATTTTCAATTTGTTCTTTTTCCTTCTTCAAATTTTTTAACTCCTCCAATTTTTGTTTTCTTAATTCAGTTGTGCTATATGAGGCTTCTAGTGATTTGATTCCCTCATTAACGGCATCTAAATCTTGATGTTTTTCATTTAAATCTTTTCTTAATCTTGAATTTTCATTTTCAGTCTGATTTTTTTTAGTTAACACTTCTCTTTCTTTATCACTCAAATCTTTTCTGTTTAACTCGTGTTTGCTTTTATCCTGTCTGACTCTTCCTTGTAACTTATCAACAATATCGACGGTTGTGTCAACCGAATGGATATCTGTAAGTGTTTTAACAGTGTTTTTAAGTCCAATACCATACATGGGAGTCATCATAGCCATTTGCTCTCCCTCAATGATGAAAAATTCTCTAAACTTTTTTGGGAGTAATGTGTTTAAGACTTCTTCGAAATCTTCGCTTATTCTTCTTGAACCCTTTGTTATTGAATCAATCTCAAAAACTTGTTTTACTGAATTATTGATTTCCAAGTTTTGATTTTCATTTTTCTTAACATTAAATCCCTTTTTCAAAAGATAGCTCTTCGATCCATTGCTTCTGATTTTTTGAAAAACAAGTTCCACACCAACATGACTTGTCCTATTAATAGGTAACTCCCTAAATGAACTATTATTATAAACTTCTTGTAGATATTCAAGCTTATCGATTTGAACGGGTTTATAATCAGCTTTCTCTTTATCTTTTATTTTCAAAATGACTTCATCACAAATAATAAAACGAAAAGCGTTATGAAGTTTAGTTTTTCCAGCGTTATTTGTCCCAACCAGCACATTGATACCACTGGTGAAGTTAATTGGGTTTTTATTCCCTTTATAATTAAACCAATTAATTAAATTTACCGAATTGATGATAGAACTCATATTTCAAATAAATTCAATATTTTTTTATACAATGTTCTAGATGTTGTCTTTTCTTCATAAATTATTTCCATGACTGCCTTGAGATATCTATTACCATCTCTTTTGATTACCGATTTATAATCTTCAATCCTTGAATCAATATCAAATTCAGGCCAGTATTTTTCGCTCAATTCAAGGTCTTCCACAATTTTTTTAAGCAGTACTTCTCTTCTCATCTTCCAAAATTAAATTTTTTACAAAATAATAGCCTTCCCCTCCAACCTCCATTAGTTTTTTGTTAATTATTTCTATTGCTTCATGTGAGTTTTTTGAAATATCAATAAACTCAATGATTCTCGAAAACTCATTCTTAACTAAATTCAAAGCTGATTTTTTATCTGACATGAATATTTCTCTGGGTGGTAGTACAATGATATCAAAAATATTTGAGTGCGTTTTATCTTTATGTTTTCTAAGAACTCGACCTCTCCTTTGAATATACTCTCGTTTGTTCTTACCACTAGCAATAAAAATGGCGTTTTTGGTGACTGGAATATTCACTCCTTCATCTAGGCACTTAATAGCATAAATAAAATCTACATGCCCATTTGTAAAATCTTCAATTAATAGTTTTCGATCTATCGTTTCAGCTAAGAAAAAATGTCCATTTATTTGCCCTTTAAATCTATCTTTAACTAATTCTCCAATCTGATAAATAATCCTTGATTCGTCATCTTCTTCTGATCCTTTCGGACAATATATTAGAGTGTGTTTAATGTTCTTTTCCGTTTTCAATCTGTCTACTATGTCAAGTAACGTGTTTCTCTTGGAATAATTCTTATCAATTACTTGCTGTCTTTTTAAAGCAGCTTTAGTATTAATAGATTCGTTCTCAGATTTAATAAATAATTGAGATGTCCAAAACTTATATTCATCCCATTCCTCAAAACTCAACTCAGAAAAATACGGATAGTATTTATACTCAGACAAAAACTTGCCAATTGCGTCCTTCATTTTAAATTCGAAAGTGGGCTTTTTTATATTGAAAAAACTATAAATATAATCGTTGGAACCAGCTTCATCCCAGTCTCTTAGAGGGGTTGCAGATAAACCAATTCTTTTATTGTACTGATAATCCTTGTTTGTATTCATGAAACCAACTGCCCCCATATTGTGAGCTTCATCAAAGACTACAATAAAGTCAGTTAAGTCTTTTTTAAATTTTCGTTTAAACTTCTCAGATTGAAAACTTTTGTAGGTGATAACTATATTCAGCTCGTTCAGTCTCTTGAGATGAATTACTGACCTCAATTCATTATTTAAATTTGAGTTTTTAGAGTACCATTTAATAACATTCTTAAACTGGGAGTTTTTAAGTTCTTGGCCCCACTGATTGATTAGCTCTTCTCCAGGAACTACAATGATGTTTAATTGTTTACGTTTTCTTTTGAATTCTTTAATTAAGCATAGAATGGCAGTCAATGTTTTGCCTGTCCCTGTTGCCATTTCAAATAGTCCTATACACGCGTTTTTAACCCAATTATCATAAGCCTCTACTTGATAAGAATATGGCTTTTCATAAGGAAATCTTGGATGGGAATGAATCTCCTCTAAACCTTTTAAAATATTTAGAGTTTCATTCTCAGATTTTTTAAGCAATTGAGAAATCTTTTCTCCATATTCATTTTGTTTCTGAAACTTTAAAGAGTCTTGTAATAATTCCTCAATTTCTTTATCATCGGAAACGTTTTGAATTAGGCTTTTAATTCCTGATGAATTTAAAAGTTTATAGGAGGAGTTTTTACCTTTTATTACCGAATGAAATATATCTATTCTTTTTTCAATTCTATGATTAACATTTATGTTGTTGTCCCATGATAAATCAACAATAAATGACTCATCATTTTTTATCAATCCACTCAATGTAAAATTGATGCTGCCCGTTGTTGAGATTGTATCTCTCCCATCAAACAGAATCATTTCTTTTTTGTGAACCATGTCACCATTTTTCAAAATAACTGGTTGAAATTCTATTCTATCTTCCTTTATGAGATATCTTAAACAATCATAAAAGTGTTTAGAACTAGGACTAAGTGTCTTAATCAATTCAGATAGGTTTTCTGTAATGAATTCAAAAGAATCAGTATCAACTTGATTTAAATTTTCGACAAGGTTTAGTTTATCATCATACTTTAAATAATGATTAGTAATTATTCTCATTTTACCTCCGTTATAGATAAATCTTGCCATAACTGGAGCTAAAACACTGAATACACTCGAATTAAAATAACCAAGAAATAAATCAATTCTTTCTGATAATGGAAAAGTACTTAAGTAAAACTCTAATGGAATTCTGTTCGAGAAAGTGGAATACTCACGAGTTGGTGGAAAGTCTACGTCCCGATATTTGGCAAACATCTTCTTGAATTTTCTTTAAAACTTAATTGCTATGAACATACTGCTTGTCCAACATAACCAAAAGTCGGTTTTATTCAAATGTAGGGACTTCTTTTTATTCAATTTGTCCTTATTTTTCAACTAAGTATGACTTTGCATTATTGGTAACCACTACAAAGCTACCATCTTCAAGTTCAAAAACTCTTTTGGCAACGATTCCTATCGGTAAATCAAAACGTTCAGATGATTTAAAAGTTCTAGTTTCCGAATCATAATCCAATAATCGACCACCTGGATTGGCCAAAAGAGGCCCCAATTCCTGAACAAAACTTTTCGAATTACCAACATAGGTCAAATCACCATTTTTTGGATTGACAATGAGATCTTCAATCGTACTTTTTTGAGCGACGTCAGGCAATGGTTCGCCTTGGAAACTATCCCCTTGGTTGTAGTAAATCATGGACCTTAATTCTTTGAGATACTTGATTTCCATGACCTCATCGATGTCCCGATCCAAAATGGCTTTCACATCTTTGAATTTTGAAAAGGCGAGATAGGAAGGAAAATCTTTTTTGATTCTTGGCATTTGTTCTCCCAAAACATCTCGTGAACGAAACGGAACCTTTTGACCAAAAAAAGGCATCATAACGATGGGATCTAACTGTTGGTTATCATCAAAATCATCCAAATAAAGATCTACCGATTGTTCCTGGGAAGCTTTCCATTTGAAATTCTTTCCAACATTTCCAGCCACAATATCGAGTAATCCATCCCCATCAAAATCATAGAGCTCAACACAATTCCAAAGACCTTGCGTGTTTTCAAGTCCATAACTGTTGGTGCTATAACGAAAAGTTTGATCCCCATTGTTCGTTAAAATAGTAATCGGCATCCAATCACCAACCAACACCAAATCTATCAGCCCATCATGGTTGATATCACCCCACTGACTATCGGTCACCATCCCCCAATTCTGACGTTCAAGGATATCCATCGAACGATCGTTTTGATTTTGGACAATAAAACTATGGGGGGACAGTCCATAATTTCCTGTAATGGAGCGCGTGCCAATAAAAAAATCTTCACTACCATCAGCATCAAAATCTTCAATGGAAATACTGCTCCCATTAAATTGCGATAATTCAGTGGATGCTCTTGTAAACACCCCTTTTCCATCATTAAAATAAATCCGATCACTATAATCCACATGTGGAGGAACTTGATGGTTTCCTCCACTGACAACATACAAATCCAAATCGCCATCTTTATCTAAATCAATGGTGGCCGCATCAATATCTTCAAAGTGCTGGTCTTTGAACAAACCCGGATTATCCAAATACTGAAATGCCCCATGTTGATCTTGAAGATAGACTTGGGCCGATTGTCCTTTACCGCCACCAATAAAAAAATCTTTCAATCCATCCCCATTAAAATCTTCATGGACAGCTGCTGGTCCTTCAGAAGATAATCGTTCAGGAACCAGTGGCTCACTTAATTCATCATATTGGGGATCTTCTAGATGGATAAACGGGAGTTCGGTGATACGATATCGTGGATTGGCTTGTGGCGTGATGACTTTATTCAGATGATCTTTTCGTTGGAATGAAGCCATATGATAGGATGGCTTAGTCAATTTTTGGACATACCCACCTGGCCAAATCACTTCAATCGAATCCACACGCTGATGGTTTTGAAGGCCAAAATGAACCTTTCGTGAAGATGTCGATTGAAACCCTCGTACCGTTTGCAATTCTTTCGTTTGAGATTGACCATGATAGTAAACCGTTACTTGACTTCCCAATACATTGGGGAAAGATTCAGATCCCACCAAGTTCAATTGAAATGAATGGGCATCTTGGACGGTGTTTTCTAAAATTTGGGCTTTTTGATTGATATTATTCAATACCAAATCTAAATCGCCATCTAAATCCAAATCACCCACAGCAGCTCCCGTAGAATAACCAGGCGTCCCTATTTTCGATTCGTGATGCTTTGAAAAAGATAAATTCCCTTTGTTTTTAAATAAAAAATTGGGAATCTTGACTTCAGGCATTTGATCAATTATTGATTTTTCGACTTCTCGTTCTTGTGTTTCCTGATACTTTGAAAAGTCCAGATTACTCATGAAATTGATATAGTCTAAGTCATTAGGCCGCTTGGCAATGCCATTGGAAATAAACACATCATTCCATTGATCATTGTCAAAGTCTGCCAATAAGACACCCCAACTCCAATCGGTGGCATACGTATCGGTATACAATGCGAGCTCATCGTACCGACCAAATTCATTTTTGACTTGAAGAGCGTTTCGAGCCAGTTGAGGTTCATAACCATAGTTGGCTTTGATTCGAGTAATGTTATCCGTGTCTTCACCCCCTGATTTTAAAAAGATCTCTGCATCATAGGGCATCA
>JAPORT010000031.1 GCA_026710085.1 Flavobacteriaceae bacterium
TATTTACTAGGTCAATTCCGTCCCTTTGTCTTGATCTTTTTTCGCTTTAATGAAGGTAGCGATCGCATCCAAACTTTTTTCAAATTCAGGAACACTATCTGTAGCGGTATTCCAAACAAGCTCTAAATCGGCGTCGTGGCATTCATGGACTAAGCGATGTCTCATCTTCTCAATTTTACCCCAAGGGATCTCAGGGAATGCGTGTTTCACTTCATTCGTCATTTTATAAACATATTCACCAAATTAATTCGATGTTTTTAATCAACGCATCTTGAATCATCCAATCCTCTAAAAAAGCATCCTAATGCTTTGTTTTGGTGACTAATTCATTGATCTTAGCAACGGCTTTTTTAATCATAGCAACCCGAAGCGAGTCGTCAGCGACAGAGGGTATTTTCATTATACAATAATATCATATCATTTAAAATAGCCTCTTTAATGAGAGGGTTTAAACAATCAAATTTCACCAAATCCACTTTTCGATGCAACTTCTTTTCTAAATCCTCGATCAAATCTTCTAATTTCAAAAAGTCCAAAATAACCATCAAACGAATAAGCAATATCGACATCAATATCCGCTCTTTCTTCATCAATAACCTAAAACTGCAAAAACTACTGTATCTTTTCTTTGGTTGGAGTTAGGTTTTAGGTAGCTGAAAAAGACTATTCAACGATTCGATTAAAGCATGGGAATTAGGCCCTGTCATTCCTAATATTTACGAACAGTATAAAAAAAGGGAGGTTTTTCACAACACAAAGTTACACTTGATGGTTCTTCAATAAGATTTATTCAAAGATATTGATGACTTTATAACATCGTCTTGCATGAACATATCTTTGACATAAAGCAAAAATGATAGCACTTTGAGTTATGTTGCTATTCGTCTAATCCTTTGAAAGTTAATTTCTGATATGCGAACTTGAAAGGATACAATATGTTTTCCTACTTGACCTTTTTTTGGTATTCATTGTATTTGAGTTCTATCCCCACTGAGTCGTTTTAACCTAACATCAATGAGTTTTTTTTGATAATGATCCCCATTTCATCAATGAGAACGCAAATATTGTCAACAACTGACTGCGGTAGATAACGATTAAGTCTTTTTAAGTTTTTGCAAACGTTGCTTATTTGATAATGATAAAGGTATTCTATTGTTGTTTGATAAATTGTCAAACATTCGTTTTTATTTTAACGTCTTTACTGCCTAGAATTCAACCGAGCAAGCAGTCTAAGAATTTCCAAATACAACCAAATCAGTGTCACAAGGAGTCCAAAAGCGCCGTACCATTCCATATATTTTGGCAGGCTTTGTTTTGATGCTTTATCGATAAAATCAAAATCCAAAACTAAATTAAGAGCAGCAATGACAATGATGACTAAATTGATTCCAATGGCCATCAATGAAGCATTTGTTGGGTCCAAAACACTGACATTGATGCCAAAAAATCCCAAAATAAAACTCGCAAAATAGAATAGAAAAACACCCCCTGTGGCTGCAATCACACCTAATCGAAACTTGTTGGTCACCCTTATAGCACCTGAACGGTACAACATGAGCATGGTGACCAAAATAGCAAGAGTAATAAAAATAGCTTGGAAGACAATTCCCTGATACATTGTTCCATAAACTGCAGATATTCCACCCAAAAAGGCACCTTCTAAAATCGCATATATTGGAACAGTCGTCGGAGCCCACTGCTTCTTAAATACGGTAACAATGGCAACTACAAAACCCGCAATAGCTGTACCTATAATCCATCCTGGAGTCATTGATTGGTAGGTTAAAAAACCAATGGCCACCATCAAACCGATACTCAAGAATATCTTATTCAAGGTCCCGTTCAAAGTCATGGTATTGGTCGCATGAACACTTTTGGACCGATCAAAAGCTCTTGAGCCAAATACTGGGTTTCCAGATTTTTGAGTAATAATTGCACTCATAGGTTATACTGCTTTAATGAGGGCAAAGATAAAATAGAATATCTTTTTTATTAAGAAAGTCAAATGTAAATCAAACATGGGAAGACCTAATCACCTAATAGAATCTCGAAATTGAGTTGATTGAGTTTCTTTTTCAGCATTGTTGTCATCTTGGTTTTTTCGATTATGATTTGGAGAATCTTCATTGAAGTCCACTTTGACCTCAAATTCATGTGGAAACATGACGTAGAGGCAGTGACTGAATGTAAAAAGAACCAAAATCAAAACAATAATTTTTTTCGCCATAAGATTAAGTCCTCATTAGTTTACATTATGTAAGAGTCCCCTGACTTCAAAATGTTACAATCTCGAGCATTTGTTTTCAAAGTTGCGAACCATTATCGTCTGTTGTAACGATTCAGTGAAGTTCGTGCAACAATGCATCCTCGTTATTGAACAAAATTGGTGAGCGTACCAATTCCATCTATGGTTATATCTACTTGATCATCCTTGTGAAGCGTGAACTTTTCATCTGGAACAAGACAAGTTCCAGTCATCAAGAAAACGCCATCGGGAAAACTCTGGTCACGAAATAAATAATCAACTAGTTCTTCAAGTTTTCTTTTCATTTTGGATATCGCAATTTGATCTTGATAAACAATATGCTCTTGCCTTGTAATTTTGATTTTTATAACTGTTTTTAGAGATATTGGGGCTTTTGGTATATACAAACAGGGACCTAAACTTGAACTTCGGTTATAAACTTTAGCTTGAGGGAGATACAATGGATTTTGTCCCTCGATACTTCTCGAACTAACATCATTTCCAACGGTATAAGCTTCTATCGTTTTTGAAGAAGAAACAAATAGTGTTAGTTCGGGTTCAGGGACATTCCATGTCGAGTCTTTTCTGATGGAAATTGGTTGATTATGTCCAACACATCGACGAAAATTTCCTTTATAAAATAATTCGGGGCGATCTGCATAATAAACCATATCATAAAATTGGGAGCCCCCAGAGTCTTTTGACTCATCCATTCGTGCGGTGCGACTGCGCATGTAAGTAACCCCTGCCGCCCAAATTTCTTGGCTATTTAAAGGAGGTCCGATTGTATCAAAATCAGGGAGCGGACATGGATGCCATTGATGCAATTGATTCAATAAATATTGGTGGAGTCCAACCCTATTGATTAACTCATCAAAGTTGATGTTTTGATATTGAAAACACTTGCCATTGATTTCTAAATAACACGTATGATTGATTTTGTATAGTTTCATTTTGATCTATAAATCAGTAATCGAAAATTAAATTCAAAGGGGTCCATTTTTGACAGGATCTAGCCCAAGGGATTGGTATTTGGTATTGACTCATTAACCTCTCCCATTTTTGAACAATTGGATTAGCCAGGTCCATTTTATTTTTTTGTTCAAAACTAAAGTCATCTTCAACCGTAAGGTGCATGTATAGCCGATTTCCAATATGATAAATCTTCATGTTGGTTATACCAGAATCTCGGATGCTTTTTAATACTTCCGGCCACACATTTTTATGATGTTGTATGTATTTTTCAATGAGTTTTGAATCATCGGGCATATCAACTGCTAGGGCGTATTGCTTCATGAGTATTGTTTAAAATCTTGATCCCTTTTCTGAAATTTATTGTCAAAAGGTTGGATGCATGTCATTTTATCAACACACATTAACTCTTATGACTTGAGCCATAACGAATGGAGCGGAAGCCATAAAGTGCCACAACCAAAAAGCAAATCAAAGGAAGAATAAATGAAAAATTGACTTCGGGCACCCCAAAGATGATGTTATCCGCATATGCGGGTCCTCCAATATCCAAAATTTTTCCTTGCAAAACAGGCATAAAAGCTCCCCCAACAATAGCCATGACTAAAAATGCAGATCCTGTTTTGGCATCATCACCAAGACCATAGAGAGCGATTCCATAAATTGTTGGGAACATCAAAGACATGCAAAATGAAATCATCACCAATGAATAAAGGCCATAAAGTCCTTCAATAAAAATAGCTCCCAAACAAAAGACAATGGCTGAAAAGCTCAGTATCATTAACAATCTACCAGAATTAATGAACTTTAAAAGGTAGGTACATATGAATCGCCCCATTAGAAAGATACCCAATGCAACATATGCATAATTAACAGCAGTTCGATTATCAATACCGAGATTTTCCGCATATTGGTAAATGTATGTCCAACACATGATTTGGGCCCCTACATAAAACATTTGAGCAATGACACCTCCAAGAAATCTCTCTTTTTTAAATATTCTTTTGATCGATACAATCATATTGGTGGATGTTGTTTTCTCCTTTCTCTCTGGCATTTTTACCATTGATACGACAAAGAGCATGAGTAAGACAAAAATGCCAAGTGCTACGTATGGATTTCTAATTACTTCTAAATCTGTAGTCCGAATGGCTGCTTTGGCTGTTTCAGATAGTGTTTCATAGATATTTTGACCGTTTGAGTCGACATCATCTGATTGTAATGCTCCAAGAATGAATGTTTGAGCAACAAATAATCCCGACAATGCACCAAGTGGATTGAATGACTGAGCCAAATTTAATCTTTGAGTGGCCGTTTTTTCTGGCCCCATTGCCATGATGAATGGATTGGCCGTCGTTTCTAAAAAGGCTAGTCCAAATGTTAGGATATAGAGAGCCAATAAAAAAAAGCCATAACTTTCAGTCATCGTTGCAGGAAAAAATAATAATGCTCCTAAAGAATACAATAACAATCCAACAACTAACCCCTTTTTGTAAGAATACTTTCTTACAACATAAGCTGCAGGTAAAGCCATTGTAAAATAACCTCCATAAAATGCCGCTTGAACCCACGAGGCTTGGGTATTACTGAGTTCAAGAATTTTTTTAAAGGCCGAGACCATTGGATTTGTAATGTCATTTGCGAATCCCCAAAGTGCAAACATTGTTGTCACTAAGACAAAGGGTAAAAGAATTTTTTTGGAAACTAGTGTCGAATGATTCATGATTCTAAAATAGTAATGTTTGGGAAATTACAAAATAGATTGTTTCTGATTGAAACGCATTGAAGAGGCACTTGAATGAAGCCTTTATTTAATGGTTTCCTTAAAATTGCATTTGATAGACTCCAACCCCATTTTTATCTGATGAGATTACCACAAGTACAAAATGTATGCAATGATCTTCTCTAACCTAGTTTTTGAAAATCAAGCATGTAGTTTTTTATTTTTCATCTCAATGATTATTTTTATCATGCGTAGTTAATGAATAGAAAACAATTTATCAAACAGTCTTTTTTTACAATCGCTCTTGCTCGTGCAGGGATTACTACATTAAACTTTGCAGACAAGCGTTTTGTTTTTCAAAACGCAAATGATCGAATTCGAATAGGAGTCATCGGTATCAATGGAATGGGTTGGATCAATACTTTATCTCTTTTAAAGGTTCCGAATATTGAACTAGTTGCCATTTGTGATGTGGACCAAAAGATCATACACCCAAAAATACAGTCTATAAAAAATCAGTTGAAGACCATCGATGTTTATTATGATTATCGATTCTTATTAGAAAGAAAAGACATCGATGCCGTTGTCTTCGGTGCTCCAGTTCATTGGCATGCTTTGATGACGATTCATGCATTACAATTGGGAAAACATGTTTATGTCGAAAAGCCTCTTGGTAATTCAATTGGCGAATGTCATGCGATGGTCAAAGCTCAAGCATAAATATCAAAAAGTGGTGCAAGTAGGGCAATGGCAACGGAGTCAAACCCATTTTCAAAATGCCATTGATTACGTTGATTCTGGACTTTTGGGGAAGATTCGCACCGTGAAAGTATGGTGTTATCAAGGGTGGATGAGACCAACTCCAAAAGTTCTGGATCGTCAACCTCCAGATGGCCTAGATTACAAACAATGCTTGGGGCCAGCCCCAATCAAACCTTTTAATTCGAGTCGCTTTCATTTTCATTTTCGCTGGTTTTGGGACTATGCTGGTGGTTTGATGACTGATTGGGGAGTTCATCTTTTGGACTATGCTCTTTTGGGGATGAAGTCAACTCAACCTAAATCCATAGTAGGCTTGGGAGGCCATTTTGCATATCCTGATTTGGCTCAAGAAACGCCAGATACCTTAACGACACTTTATGAGTTTAATTCCTTTAATTTGGTTTGGGATTCGGCCATGGGAACTGACTTAGGATCTTATGGCTTGGATCATGGAATTGCCTACATTGGCAATAACGCCACTCTTGTTTTGAATCGCTCAGGATGGAAAGTGATTGAAGAACCGAATCAAAAAGACAAAGTCAATAAAGAACTGGAACCACCCATGGAAAACGGCTTGGATGCCCATACCAAAAATTTTGTTAAAGCCATGAAAAATAATTCCCCTCATTCTGTCAACTGCTCTGTAAATGATGCTGCACACATCGCCATCTTAGCTCAAATGAGAAATATTTCCTACCTAACTGGTGAAAAGCTCTTTTGCGATAAAGAAAAGATGAAGTTTACGGATTCCCGTATTAATAGTACCTATTTTACAACTCAATATCACAATGGTTATGAATTACCTCAAATCTCTTAAACAATTTTTCCCTTTTCTGTACATTCTGTTTTGTACCGGATTGGAATTGGCCATAGCTCAAAAAAAACAAATACCCGATCCAGAGGAAACAGAAGTTTGGGATCCTGAACCTTCCACTGTATCATTTGATGAAAATAATGTTCCTAGTGATGCCATTATCCTTTTTGATGGAACGGATTTATCCAAATGGCAAAGTGCAAAAGGCGATGGAAGTCCGGCATTTTGGACTATTAATGATGATCGTTCCATGACAGTCTCTCCTGGAAATGGAGGAATCGAAACCATTGAAGAACATGGCTCGATTCAATTGCATTTAGAATGGAAGTCTCCTCAAGTTGTCAAAGGAGAAGGGCAAGGAAGAGGAAATAGTGGGGTGTTTTTTCAGCGAAGGTATGAAGTTCAAATTCTTGATAGCTACAATAATCGAACGTATTCTAATGGCCAAGCTGCTTCCATTTACAAGCAATACATACCGCTGGTCAATGCGACAAAATCTCCTGAGGAATGGCAGGTTTATGACATCATATTCATACAACCCATCTTTGATTCAGAAGGTTATTTAGAAACTAACGGACGCATCACTGTTTTTCACAATGGCGTTTTAGTTCAAGATAATATCCAACTCTTGGGAACTACTGAATACATTGGAAGCCCCAAAACAGGTCGAGATCAGATGCCAGGTGATGGCAGTGAAACACGATTGGATCGGAAACTTTATCTTCAAGATCATGGTGATTTAGTCAGTTTTCGAAATATATGGATTCGAAAACTTTAGTTTCCCCAAAGTTTTTCACTGTTTTTGACAATCAAAAAGATCAATCATTGGGATGCCTTTATTTTCAATTTCTCTCGTTTTCATGACGGACTATCGTGAGGATGACTTTCCTAAATCCTTAATCCTATGGAGACTCCATTCCGATTTGTCTCAAACTGCTTGAATCATAAGTTATGATCATCGACTATTCCATTCTAACTGGACTCTCAGATAGTTCTTCATCATTTATGTAACAATTATCTTCCATAAAACAGTCCTCATGACAAAAGAGTGCCAAAAGAACTTCACTTCAAAATTGATGAAATGGAAAAAAGTATTCAAAAAAACCCATAGCCATCGAATCCACAAACAAAGGAACCTGATTTAACATTAATACATAAATCTCTCAATAAAAAAAAGTAATGACAAAAAATTATATGCCCCTACTACTGATGGTTTTATTCGCCATGCGATTGAATGCCAAAAAGATCTATGTGAGCACTGTGGATGAATTACAAGCAACTATTTCAACCGCAAAAGCTGGGGATCGTATTCTTTTGGAAGATGGCCATTATTCAAATAAGGTATTTTATCTAAGAAACGATGGGGAAAAAGGAAAACCGATAACTATTGAAGCGAAAAATCCTGGAAAGGCCATATTTACAGGCAAGTCAGGCTTCTATATTTACGGAAGTCACTGGATTATCAAAGGGTTATTCTTTAAAGATGGGCAACCTACGGATGAATTGTATACCATTACCCATCCTGCTCAATACAACATTTTTGTTATTTATGGAGATTATATCCGTATTACCGAATGTGCCATTCATAACTTTTATCCCCATGAGGTGAAACGAGGACGATATATTTCTTCAGAATTTGGTCCCAAGGGATTCCCTCAGCACCTAAGAATAGACCATTGCAGTTTTATTTGTGATGAAAGAATTGAGGATGGACAGTTCATCGCCATCAATAATTCGTTTCCTAGTTATTTACTTTTCAAACACAATAGTAAACGAGCCGCATTCTTTGAAAAAGACAATGATTACGTTGATATTCTGAAACATTACCCCGATGCTATTGCAGATGCAGGGCAACCGTTATATGCCCGTTTAGATCATAATTATTTTGGTGTTTATGGAGGTTCGATAACAAGATGGGGACACTATGGAGACGAGTTTGATTTGAGTTCCAATCATCTTATAACTGAATTTGAAAAACATCAAACGTTAAAACATAGCTCTAATCCAATCGACAAAAAATACATTGATTCTTTCGAGACATGGACCGATGTATCCAATTTAATCCCCGAAAAATATCGAAAGAAACATCGCGCTTGGGGAGGGGTGATCTTTGACAACAATCTAGTGGAAGGGCAACGCTCGGGAGATGCTGAACGTATTTGTAGTAAAGTTGGTCAAAATATATACTACAACAACACTTTTTATAATGATTTGGGACAACTAAGTTTACGTGGAGGAATACAAGAGGTGATTATTGACAATTATTTTTTGTCCGATCCATCTTTTTCAGAATCTGTAACTGCTAAAATTGTAGGTTGGGGAGAATTACATACCGTGGTTGGTAATTATTTTAGGGTAACTAAAAACGCTGGTCTTGCCATGACATCTGGTCGAGATGGACGTGACACTGGCCATGATACGTTTGCTCATGGAACCATCGCCTATAATACCTTTGAGATACTTGTTTCGGATGCCTATTCCCTAGACTTGAGGAGTAAATATGATCGAAGACAGGCATTGACAACTGAAAATGCAACGTTTGCTTATACTACTGTTTATGGAAATCTTTTTAAAGGGAATACGTTTATTCACGCCAATCCAAAAAATGGTGCGAGTTATCAATTTAAATATCTCTATGATGAAATGATTGAAGAGAATTCTTGGGAAGATAATTACTCTTTTGGCTCTCATTTGGCTAGACGATATCAAATGAATTCCCAATGGCATCTGATGACTCCCCAGCAACTTCGTTCGATTGAACAAACGGAATTGACCAGTGAAATCATCAAAGATTTTCTTGGCATAAAAACCATAGATTCATTAACACTTTCGAAAAATAAGGCAGGATTTTATGTCAATCCTCATGTGGAACAAAAGGCTCTAAGAATTAAAAATTTACCGACTTTTCCATACAGTATTTCTGAGCTTTGTCAAGGAAAATTAGTGCCAATTGAATTTAAAGGACATTTGTTGCCTGGCGTGGAAGAGATTGATTTATCTGATTTTGAAAAATCTTACAATAATAAACGTCCTCTGAAATATGATGAGGTTGGACCACAGTGGTTAATTGGGACGCTTTCTAAAATTGGGCCTGCAATTAGGCATTGCGATATTTGATGGAAAAATAATCCTTATCATTTACTGATTCCAACTTTTCTTCTATGAATGATAAAACCTAAGGAATTTGAACGAATAGAAGCCGGTTATCGATTGTTTGAATGAAAAAATACTGGAAAAACGAAAGACCATCCATTCAGAGTACTTCATATGTTCTCTACTGAAGTTCATCGAACACTCTTGAAAGCGGTCTGGATGGGACAAGAATAAATTGATGTAAAAGATTGATTACTCTATTTTTATGCTATGTAATCATTTTAAAATGGACAGTTTTTATTCATTTTGAGTATTTATAGACGGTTAATCTTTTATCTCCATTCTTCTCTAAAATGCCTTGTTCGACGCCCCATTTCAAATCCCTACTTGCTGTAGCTTGACTAATATCTTTGAAACTTTGTAAGTAATCTTTACGCCGAAACTCTTGCCTTTCTATTTTGTCTTTGAATCGTTCTATTCTATCCTTAGTTGTTAGGGTTCTATTTTGCGTTTTTAGGAGGTTTCCTAATGATTGAAAGATGATGTTTAGCATAAACTCAATAAAAAGGGTAGAATGTCCCAATTTATCGGATTGACTTAATACGTTATAATACTCCTTTTGATTTTCTTTGAGGAGACTTTCAACTGGCAGGAACTCAAAAACTGGGTATTGTTGAATTAAAATAAGCGTTTGCCAAAATCTTCCCATCCGTCCGTTGCCATCCATAAATGGATGAATAAACTCCAATTCATAATGGAAAACACAGCTTTTAATGAGTAACAGATCTTTATCGTTCTTTAAGTAATCCAATAAATCGTTAATAAGCCCTCGAACCCTATTTCCACTTGGAGCAAAATGCTCTACCTCTGACCCTTTTACAATACCTACGCTTTTACTTCTGAACTTTCCTGCATCTTCAATTAATCCCTGCATTAAAACCCCGTGAGCTTTCTCTAAATCTTTGATCCTATTTGGATTAAATGTATGCAATTGCTCATATACTTTAATCGCATTTCGTACTTCCAAAATGTCTTTTTGTGGAGCAATCACTCTTTTATTGTTTAATACGGCTGTGATTTGCTCTTCGGACAATGTGTTGCCTTCAATTTTTAATGAAGACTGTATGGTTTTAATCCGATTCTTTTTCCGTAATTGTGTACGTGGTTTATGGAGATGCACTGCATTAAACTCTCCTAGTTTCTCCGAAATAGAGGCAACTAATGTTAGTATCTCACCGGTAATATTGTATGGTGGTTTCAAAGTGTGATAGTATCATTTGATAGTATCACAAATGTATGAGTTTATGGTTTTCCTACAAAAGTTGTGGGGCGATTTACTTTTGATCCATTGATTTATTGTTTGATGAAAAAGCTGTTAAAAAGGGGCACGGCTATGCCATGATTCTCCGTGATTCCACGAAGGGAACCATCCTCGATTGGATCGAAGATCATCAAATCACCTCGACTCAAGACGGACGCCATCGGGGCATTCCATAAGAAAAGAGAAAACCTATCCAAATCATCACCACCGATAGGTGGTGGCCTTTGATTCGCTCCGCTGAAAAGGTATTCCCTCAAGCCCCGTTGATTCATAATCGGTTTCATTGGATTCCCTAGAACAAGGCCATGGACCAAGTACAACGGAGAGAAGTGAAAAAACATGCGGTGCTCCAAAACGCTCGGTTGGCCATCTTAAAAAACAAGGACAACCAAAAAACAAAAAGAAATCTTCCAAAGGGTTCAAGAAAGTCACTGAGAGGTTCGCCGTGTTTGGAAACTCAAAGAGGATGTCCAATCTCTGTTTGAATCGAGCACCTAGAAGGAGGCCACATCACATCTCCAACTTTGGATCGAGAGCGTCCTCTAGTCTGGTATCCAAGAAGTGGGGGCCGTGGCTAGGATGTTTCAAAACCATGTTCAAGACGTTGGTCATGCCTTGTGTTATCCATAGTCCCATACCAAAACCGAGCGATGGAGTGGAAGGATTCAAGAAATCAAGGCCATTGGTCAAGACGATCAAAAGTTCGAAAACTTGAGAGCAGCAATCCTGTTTTTTAATGGCGGTCTCAAACTTTATCCACAACTTTCATAGTAAAGCTTTTAGAGTAAAATAAAATTGACTCTCTGCGGTCTGGACGGGACTCGAACCCGCGACCCCATGCGTGACAGGCATGTATTCTAACCAACTGAACTACCAGACCAACAAAGGACAAATATAGTTTGCTTTGATCACTTTTCTCGTTGCAAAACGAGCCATCCTTCAGAATATCTGAACACCAACGAGTCGTTTCTATGCCACTAACTGCTTTACTAACTTTGTCTGTTGAAAAAAACACTTTAATTCAATAATGACTAGAAACAATCCCATTTACGGCCCCGAAATTGGACATATTTCTGAGTTATTAAAATTACCATTAGATAAACTAAAAAGACTTTTTAAACTCATCAGATCCGCACTCATTACTACTGTAGCCATTCTTATCGGATTGATTATTGAGTTTTCGAACATGAGTCAATCAATGAGTAAATCGTATGGTATTAAAGTCAATGAAACGATTCAAAACTGGCAGCAAAAGATTGATTCCATATCATACATACAACTCCAAACCGCTCAATACATTAACAAAATTGAAGGGACACTCACTGGAAATTTATTGTTTCAAGAGTTAACCAATGAGAATACCATTGATAATCCTCTCGAGTATAGGCGTCATAACGAAGAAAAATCAAATACTCAATCTTCCATTTTCATCGAAGAATATCCATTGAGTGTTGATATCCCGACAATGAATCCCAACCTGGGGTTTCTAATCAAAGATGATTTAATTCCCCCTGCACAAGGTGTGATTACCAGCAGTTATAATCCAAGTGATAACCACTATGGTGTCGACATTGCTGTTTCTGAGTACAGTCCCATCGTATCGGTCGCTGATGGCATGGTCATATTATCAGAATATACTTTGGAAACTGGATTTGTCATCATCGTGAAACATGTGGATAACTTTCTGACTGTTTATAAGCATAATTCTTCATTGAAAAAGAAGCAAGGTCAGAAAGTCTCGGCAGGAGAAGTCATCGCTTTTGGTGGTAATACAGGAGAATTATCAACAGGGCACCATCTTCATTTCGAAATGTGGATTGATAACCATCCCATTGATCCCTCAAAATTTTTTACATTTTAATCTGAATCGAGACTTCTTACCTAAAAACCACCAATTGGCTTCGGATGATCTATTTTGCTTAAAATAAATCTGTGTCATTATCTTTAGATTGCAACCCATAATTCTGAAACTCTTCTGCCATTAACCTCTTATCTAATTCAGAGATTTGAAACGATTTTTAGCAAAAATTTTTGCGATCTATGTGGTAAAAAAAAACAAGTCTTGGATTAAACATCCCGTCAAAGCACAAATTGATACTTTTCAATCACTCATTAAAAAGGGCAGAAAAACTGAATTTGGAAAAAATCATCAATTCCACAGAATCCAGTCCTATGATGATTTTAAAGATTTTGTTCCCATCACCACTTATGAGGATATCAAACCATATATTGATTCCATCTTATTAGGAAAAAAAAATATTTTGTGGCCTGGTCAACCCAAATATTTATCTAAGACATCAGGAACGACTTCAGGTGTGAAATATATTCCTCTAACTAAAGAATCGCTCCCCTTCCATATCAAAGCTGCTAGGGATGCTATTTTATACTATATCCACCAAACAAAAAAGACAGATTTTGTCGTTGGAAAGCAAATTTTTTTGCAAGGGAGTCCAAACTTAGAATTTAAAAATGGAATCGCTATTGGTCGACTTTCTGGAATTGTGGCACATCATTTACCACAATATCTCCAAAAAAACAGAATGCCTAGTTGGGAAACCAATACCATCGAAGATTGGGAAAAGAAAGTAGATCAAATAGTCGAAGAAACCTTATCGGAACGCATGACTGTCATCGCAGGTATTCCTCCTTGGGTTAAAATGTATTTTGAAAGAATTATTGATCAAGTGAACATGCCTATTGGCAAACATTTCAAAGATTTTTCACTATTCATTCATGGTGGTGTTAATTTTCAACCTTATCGTCAAAGTTTTGAATCTTTAATAGGAAGAAAAGTTGATACGATCGAAACCTATCCCGCATCTGAGGGGTTTATAGCTTATCAAGACAATCAAAACCGAAAAGACTTATTGCTTTTGGTTCAAAATGGTATTTTTTACGAATTCGTTCCTCTAAGGGAAATCAACAACCCAAATCCCAAAAGAATCAGTCTTGAGGATGTTGAATTAGACATCGACTATGTTCTAATCCTATCATCCAATGCGGGTTTGTGGGCTTATAACATCGGAGATACCATTCAATTTACAAATCTTCGGCCTTATCGAATCGTGGTCACGGGTAGAGTCAAACATTTTATTTCAGCTTTTGGAGAACATGTCATCGGGTCGGAAGTTGAATATGCATTAAACAAAGCAGTCCATGAGTACGAACATGCCGTGGAGATCAATGAATTTACTGTAGCTCCACAAGTCAATCCACAAATTGGTTTGCCTTTACATCAATGGTTTGTTGAATTTCAAGTTGCTCCACGAAATATGGAACAATTCCAATATCTTATTGACCAGGCGCTTCAATCAAAAAATATTTACTATAAAGATTTAGTAGAAGGAAAAGTGATTCGACCTCTTGAAATCATACCGATTACTCAAGGGGGATTCAGTAATTACATGAAATCCATTGGAAAACAAGGAGGTCAAAATAAGGTACCTCGACTGGCGAATCATAGAGATTTTGTTCAAGGATTGAGTCTTTATATCTCATCCAAGAAAACGAAGCTATGAATAAGTTACCATTGGTCACCATGGCTTTTGGCATCAAGAGAACTTTTATCAAAAGGGACGTTGCTCTTTTATCTTCTATGGAATGTCGTTTGCAACTGATTCAAGCAAATCCAAGAAAAGATTGGTTACGTTTTCTATTCAATAAAACCAGAGAACTTTTCATGTGTTTATGGTTTGTTCCTCAATCAAAATGGGTTATCTCATGGTTTAATGACTACCATTGCTTTTTTCTGATTCTATTTGCCAAAATTTTCAAGGTCAAGAGTTTAATTATCGTGGGGGGCTATGATGCCGTATGTAATACAACCATTGATTATGGATTGTTTTCAAAAGCCAATTTAAGACAACAAATAGCTCGGTGGAATTATAACCATTGCTCTGAGATTTGGGTTGTTCATCAAAGTCTAGCTTATGGTTGTCCCATTTCCAATCAACAAAAACACATCACATCAGGAATCAAAACCTTTTTGCCTGACTTAAGAACGCCTATTGTTGAAGTTCCCACCGTTTATGATTCAACATTTTGGAAATCAAGTGGTGAAGAAAAAGATTCGATAGTATTGACTGTTGGAATCATTAATGACAAACGAACCTATGATGTCAAAGGAATTGATGTTTTCTTAGAATTAGCCAAAAAAATGGAGTCCTACCAATTTATCATTGTGGGAATCAGTCAACAATTAATCCATTTATTGACACCCCACCAGCTTAAAAATCTAGAATTTCATCCGACCTGTACACAAGATAAGCTCAGAAAGTTTTACCAAAAAAGTCAATTTTATTTTCAAGGGTCCACTCATGAAGGACATCCCAATGTGCTTTGTGAAGCCATGCTTTGTGAGTGCATCCCTATTGGAAGACGTGTTTTTGGTATTCCCGATATCATTGGTTCCACTGGATATTTATTTGACTGTTCCAAACATCTTGAACCAATGATGGCTTTCATTCATTCTGCAGATTCTAGTTTAGGAATTCAGTCTAGAAATAGAATCATGAACCAGTACCCTATCACCAAACGAGTCGATGCTTTTCATGCATTTTTTCAATCTTCAAACAATTAACGATGATTCCTGCCATCATAGCTTATCCTCATTCTCAAAATTTGGGAGACTGGATTCAATCTTTAATCATCACATACGTATGGCATCAAGAATTTATGGAATGTGATCGGGAGCAATTAGACGGTTATCGAGGTTCAAAAGTCAAGCTCATCTGTAATGGTTGGTTTTTAGAAAACCCCCAAAAGTGGCCCCCATCGAATGACATCACCCCCCTTTTTATCTCATTTCATATCACACCAAAAGCGATCAAAGAATTGACCAAGCCTGAATCCATTGCTTATTTTAAAAAGTTTGAACCCATTGGTTGTCGAGATTTTCATACAAGAGATCTGTTACACCAATATGGAGTGAAAAGCTATTTTTCCGGATGCATTACGCTGGCCTATGAAAAACAATTTTTCAAACTTGAAAACGTTCCTTCTTCAGGGATTGTTGTTGCCAGTGCCCTAGATCGTTTAAAGCCTACGATCCATCCAAGAAAAAACGCGATATCTTTTGTCTTAGAAGTCATGAAATTACCGCTCAAATTTTGGAAATATCAATGGGCTGTAAAAAGACTCAACCAAAAGTTAAAAAAAATCGATAAACCCATCATCAAATTATCTCAAATAATATCAATCAAAAGACTTAAGACTGAAAATCCAAAGCAGCTCGCAATGGACTATCTAAAAAAAATTGCCCATGCTGAATTAGTGATTACTTCTAGAATTCATACTGCTTTACCCGCCGTAGCTATGAATATTCCAGTATTATTTCTTGATGATGGATTAACACATATCAATCATAAAAGTCGTTTGGAAGGTCTTGATGATTTCTTTCACATATGTTCGAGTCACCATTTGAATCAGACAGACTTTAGTACCATAACAACCAAAACAAATCATTTAAAAATCAAGGAGTCTTTGAAAGAAACAATCAATCTATTTTTAACGGATTTTAATTAATCCAATTTTATCTTCAATAAATTTGTAAAAAAATCATGAATCTATTAATTATTGGCAGTGGGGCTCGAGAGCACACTATGGCATGGAAATTAAACCGAAGTCCTAAAGCTCGTAAGATTTATACCATACCAGGCAATGTTGGTATGGCTAATATTGGAAAATGTTTTGACATCAACCCCTCAGACTTTAAATCAATCCAACAAATTGTGCTCCAAGAAAATATTGGAATGGTCATCGTTGGACCAGAAAATCCATTAGAACAGGGAATTGTCGACTTTTTTCATCAAGAGCCATCACTCCAGAATGTATCCATCATCGGACCAACGAAAAAAGCGGCCATTCTTGAATCGAGTAAAGCTTATGCAAAAGCTTTTATGAACAAATATCATATTCCAACAGCAAAATCAATCAGTGTTACAAAACAAACGATTGATCAAGGACGAGCTTTTTTACAAAAGCAGTATCCCCCTTATGTATTGAAAGCTGACGGATTGGCCGCTGGTAAAGGGGTGTTGATTGTCGATTATCAAAAAAAAGCGGAAATCACATTAGAAGAAATGTTAAATGGTCAATTTGGTAAAGCATCCCATACCGTGGTTATTGAAGAATATCTCGACGGAATTGAAATGTCTTGTTTTGTTTTGATCGACAACAATTCTTATCTTATTCTACCCTATGCCAAAGATTACAAGCGTATTGGTGAAAAAGATACTGGCTTAAATACAGGAGGTATGGGAGCTATCTCCCCCGTCCCATTTATAACTCCTGAAATGAATCAAAAAATTGAAAATGATATTGTCATCCCGACGGTTCATGGAATCAGACAAGAAAATCTAGATTTTAAAGGAATCTTATTTATCGGTCTCATCAATGTGAATGGACAACCAAAAGTTATGGAATATAATGTTCGGTTTGGAGATCCCGAAGCCGAAGTTGTGATTCCAAGGATTAATAATGATTTATTGGATCTTTTTTCGGCCGTAGCTCACGACACTCTTTCTGAAATTCAATTAGACATCAACCCTCAATCGGCTGCAACGGTGATGGCTGTTTCAGGGGGGTATCCAACCAATTACAATATCGGAGAACATATAACTGGGGTAGAAGAAACCCACTTAGATCATACCTTTATTTTCCATGCTGGAACTAAAATGGGGAAAAACCATCGCATATTAACCAATGGAGGGAGAGTCCTAACAGTCACTTCCCTAGGGACCAATCACCAACAAGCTCTTGAAAGATCTTATAAAAGGATGGAGTCTATTGATTTTGAAAGAAAATATATTCGCAGGGATATCGGGTATGACTTATAAAAAAGAGTGAGCAGTAATTGTCTTGTCTTCTTCACCTTTTTGGTTGAATCCATTTAATTGTCGAATCCAATAGACTATTGCCATCATTCCGATGAACAAAAAAAGCCAATTCATTGTATTTGAAAAAGTCCAACTTGATTCTTCCAAGAACCTGAGTTCTTCAAAAGGGATAAGCAAATAAGTTTCAAAAAGAAAGGCAATCGATTCCCAAAAGTGTCGCATCATCATTTTAAATTTAGTCAAAATTAATCATCGAGTTTGATTTTCAAACCGATTGAACATTTTTTTTCAATATTTTATTTCAATGTGTATCTTAGTTTCTCAATTTTAAGTTTATGCTTGACTTGAACATTCAAAACTTTAGTTCTTATGCTTGTAACGTATTCAATCAAACAATAGATGATTACCATGTGTATGATGATTTGAATCAAACAGAAAAAAATCCGTACGAAAAAGGCCAAATCCAACATCTACTTTACAGTAAATGTTGGATTGACACCATTCAATGGCATTTGGAAGAT
Organism: Flavobacteriaceae bacterium; assembly: GCA_026710085.1. Lineage (GTDB taxonomy): Bacteria > Bacteroidota > Bacteroidia > Flavobacteriales > Flavobacteriaceae > Bin25. The sequence goes on from JAPORT010000031.1 coordinate 18,288, forward strand.
ATCATTCGTATTCCCGATATTTCACCGATCAAAGGCATGGAAATCAAGCGACTCATCGATCAATCCAATCAAAAACGCACCGATACAGTTGAAGCTTTAGACCTCTTTTTTGACAACGTATTCCAAAATATCAAACCAAAAAAAAAAGCATATCACAATACAGAAACCCCTGCATGGGCTATTGATCGGCTTTCCATTCTAACTTTAAGAATTTACCATATGAAAGAAGAGTGCCATCGTCTGGACGCATCTAAAAAACACGTTCTTCAATGCAACCACAAACTAAATATTCTATTGGTACAACAAGATCAGCTTATGTTAGCGATTGATCAGTTATTAGAATTCATCTATCAAGGAAACATCATTTTTAAGCCTTTTGCGCAAATGAAGATGTATAATGATGAAAATTTAAATCCTTCCCTCTATACAAAAAACAAAAACTGATTCGATTTCTAGTTCAACTCCCACCATACTGGTTTTAAGATTTTCGGCTTTAGGAGATGTCGCTATTTTGGTTCCCGTTTTAAAATCTCTAACCAAACAACACAACGTAAAGATTTTGTTGGTTACCCCTGAATTTGTAAGCCCCATTTTTAGAGATATAAAAAATGTGGAAATAGTTCCGATTTCAAAAGGTTTAAAGCTTCCAAATATTATTACATTGTTTTGGTTTTCAAAAAGACTTCGAAAAGAATCTTTTGATTATTTGGCAGACTGCCATAATGTAATCCGCTCCAAGTTATTGAGATTATTTCTAGGTCAATGGGGAAACAAAGTAGCGATTATAAATAAAGGAAGAAAAGAAAAAAAAAGAATCACAAACTATCCCAAAAAGAACTTTTATCCTTTAAAACCAACCTACCAACGATATGCCGATGTCTTCCGTTTGTTGGGATTTCCCATTTCGGTTGAAATACCATCTATTCAAAAACAAAACACACCCTCGGCGAATAATAAAAAGAAAATTGGCATTGCTCCTTTTAGTCAGCATGCTGGAAAATCTTATCCTTTGGACTTAATGTATCAAGTAGTGGATAAACTAGACAAAATGAATTTTTATCTAGTTCTTTTTGGAGCTCCTAATGAAACTGAATTCTTAGGTTCTTGGAGTGAAAAATTAAATATCATCAATACATCTTCTTGGTCATTAGAGAAGCAATTGGACTCGATTTCAAAACTCGATTTGATGGTGAGCATGGATTCTGCCAATGGTCATATGGCTGCGAATTATGGCGTGAAAGTATTAACTATTTGGGGCATGACGCATCCCTTTTTAGGGTTCAAACCCATTGGCCAACCGGATGAATACCAAATGCTATTGGATCATTCAAAATACCCCAAAGTCCCAACTTCAGTTTTTGGAAAAAAATTACCTATCGAATATAAAAACGCCATGCACTCCATATCACCAGATATGATTATCTATCGAATCAATCAAATTCTATAATCAAATGTTTTTTTATTGAATAAATAGCCTTCATTGATCATTTGCAGTCGTTTATAATAGTTAATAACCATTTAGAAATCTCCCATACCTATAGAATTCATGAGTCAACCAAATTACAAATACAAAGACCCACACAACTTGGATTTCATCTATCTGAAAAATGCTTCCATACCAAATGGAATTCTTGATGGTAATGATGCTCGATGGGTGAGGCGTGATGAAACGGTAGTTATCCCTAGTATTGAAATCAAGACCGGCTTCTTTTACTTAGGAAACACACTCAAGTCATTAAAAAGAAACACACAAGATAGAGCCCTGATCAATCCAAAATTCAAAGTGGAACCGGATGATTCCTATAATATTCTGAGAGATAACTCTTTAAGCTGGAAGAGTTATTCAAGATTCACACCTAAAGCAAGATATCAAATGGTTAGCCTCAAAAAAACGCTCTATAAAAAAACTGCCATCCGTGTTTTTGATACACTACTATTATGGATTTGAACGTCGCATATTGGTTGATGCTCGACTTGGTTTAGTAGATGATGATGACTTTATAGCTATTTTCGAAGAACTCAAAAGGATTGCCATTCTCTTAAGAGATTTCTACTACGAGCTCAATCCAAAAGTTCAAATGCTCATGGAATTAATGGGTGTGATGAGACCCGATGTGATCGATGATGAATTTTTATTAGAACGCCCCTCACCAGATTCATTGTATGTCTCCATACTACTAACCGATCACATGTACGAAGACAAAGGCTTATCACCAAAGATTGCGCTAACTTATGTCAAATCTCAATCTAACTTTCAAAACTTTTACTATACATTCAAACATTGTCTTGATAAGGCCATTGAATTCTTCATTAGGGAATTATATACTTTCATAACCATTGTTTATCGAATGATTATTCCAGTCCGATTGACACTTCAAGGTATTCAGCCGCTCATCCGCACGGATAATTGGTCTTACAAACACTCCATGTCCGTTTTTTAGTATGGTCCCCTTCCCGGAGGCCCATATGTTTTGTGCCGCATTAATATCTGCGTTTTCAGTATGACCGCATTGCTGACAAACAAATCGTGATTGTGATAAACGATTATGCTTTGATACATACCCGCAACTCAAAAGTCTTTAGAATAAAAAGCCATAAATGCCAAGAAAAGAAATGATACCTCATCACCAGTACTTGAATCTTCAAGGGGCATCCATTGATGGTATTATTACAACTTTATTGAAGTCAAAAGCCCAGCACCCAAAAAGGCCATAAAATTCTTCAAAGTTTTAAATCTTGGAATCGATTGCCTACCATTTGATGATGTCACCAATTACGATGACACTAACGCAACCCTAAAATGAGAGGTCAACAGAAAATCAACTTCTAAAAATCATGACCGGATAAAAAATGATGAAATAATAAGTCGAGAATCCCAAAGTTAGTGGAATATGGAGATTTTTTGGAGGAAATCAATATCGGATTAGTTGATCCATATGCTGAAAAAGGAAAAAAACTGTTACCCCGTAGTTTCCATTTTTTTTGATTCTACATTATCCCAAGGGGTCTTCTTTTCACTACCACTCATCTTAACCTGTGTTTTTGTTGTTAACATCAATTTTCACTTCTTCTCTAAGTTTAATATTTGAATACTTAAAGTTCCTATCTGTTAATAATCTTGACCCTTCATTATAAATCTGACGATGTCCTTGGGGATCTCGAATCGTCATAATCATAGTAAAATCTTGATTCAAAAGTTCACCATCATCTATAGCCATTGTTTCGGCAAAATGCCTATAAGTACCTTTAATCTCTAAATACCATTTCCTTTTGTGTTCAAGGCAATCTTTTTGTCTTGCATCTTTCATTTCACTAAGATTTATAGAATACTTTTTAATGGGTTGATATTTATTCCCATAATGAAGCAACACTCTTTCTCTAGCATACTCACTTTCATTACCTTTCACGTATTTATTTCTAAAATTGGAGGTCAATAAAACGTTCTGAGGATTTTCCCTCCCAATGGGATTTAGCACGTTTGATTTTGTGACATCTCTATCTTTAATCTTTTCATATGTGCCAAATTTTATTTCTAAATTAGATTGACAATATTCTGAACCTTGCTTTTCTATGAGAATTGGTTGTCCAACAAGCGTAACTTTTATATCACCATAGAAATAATCATCTTCATCAACCATTTTTTCAGGAAAAGGAAAATCTAGTATTTCTATGTATTCCCCTTTATTGATGTTCTCTTGTAGAATTAGAGTGATTTCATGAGGACTATTATAAATTATTTCATCGGCTGACGAAGCAACTCCAAAACCCATTTGCTTTATTTTATCACTAATTGGAATACTTAACGCTGAGGGGAATTTTGCCGAATGGATAGCCAATGCCTTTAAAAGTGTTGGATTAAACTTTTCATTGATCTTAAAATTTAACTCCGCTAACAATGAAGTTACTCTAGGAGTTGAAAAACTGGTGCCAATGACTTTAACAACACTTCCATTAGTTGCTATTGCCTTAACTCCATTTGGAATCACCTTACCTTCACTCTTTCCAGCATTTCCACCATATGAAACTAAATCTGGTTTTATACTATTCGCTGGCCCAGGTCCAATTCTACTAAAAGGCGATAGATGATTTTCCTCTGCAATATCATATTGATTTTTAATATGCGTTATAGAACCCACTACAAGAGAACGAATGGAATCTCCTGATTTTGCTATTCTACTTTTAGGAAATCCTTTCTCAAAGTTTGTGCAATTTCCAGCAGACTTACAGATTATAACTTCATTGAGTAATTGTATCTCATCTAAGGCCTTGCCAAAATCTGAAAAATCATTTAAATCCGCTTCAATTTTAGTACCTAAAGAAAGATTCCAAATCTTGATACTCGAGTTCTTATTTATAGCTTCCCTAATATTTGCTATTAACTCATCTTCAGATATTTTTTCTTTCTTTGAATCAGGAAAAACGGTAGCATCGAATAGTTTACACCCAGAACTACCTGTCCATAATTTTCTTTCTAAACAGTCTCCATAAATTATGATACTTGATACACAAGCACCATGCGCAGGATCTGTACAATCAGTCGGATAAGATGAAAAAAGTCTTTCCTCAATCCAATTTTTTAAATATTTATTTCTAGCAATTCCAGAGTCTAAAATTCCAAGGATAGGGTATACTTCATTTTTTATCGGTTCTTTTATCTCTATTTTTTCTGTTGTTTCCATGAAGTCCATACCTAAACTATATTCTGGCATCAATGTGATTGATTCAAGAGCTTCAAAATCACTTATACTATCTAATTGAGACTGGGTGGCCTTGGTTTTATAAACTATCAAACCTCTAGAATAATTCACTTCTTTTACTCTTAAACCTTTTTCCTCACAAAATCTATAAAATAAAGTTCTAATAGCCCCGTTCATTTCATAATTCAGAAAGTTAAACATAGAAATTTTGACTGTCGATCGTTTTTCAACATTGGCAACATAAGGTTTAAACCTTTCAATGTTTTCTACAGCCGATATAGCTTTTGAGTTTTTACTTGAATTGTTAATATTCCTTTTTACCGCTTTTAGATGCTCTACATTATCCAATTTCACAATGGCACTATTTGAATCCATAAAACCTATGAAATTGTTTCTTAAAGAGGTGCCATTAAATAATTTATGAATCTCTTTCCTATGAGATTTAGCTATTGCATTGTCATCAATATCAACTTTTAGTGTCGCTGGAATAAAGCTTCTTGAAGCATCACGATTATTAAAAAAATATCCAATTCATCCAAGGGTTTTAAAAGGTTATTTGCCCTTGAAAGTAATTCATCTCCATCAAGTTGCCATTTTGGTGGACGATAACTTCCACCTCCCTCAACTTTTCTATCATCTATTTTTTGTTTTTTATAAAACAGCTTTATAGGTAACTTGTTTTCAGCCATCTTGTTCAACATTTAATGCGTTTCTTACTTGCCTAATAGATACATCTAAATTATTCGCTATTTGTTTTTGAGTCACACAACTTTCATTTAAAAAACGAATCATTTCCACCAAATTAAATCGATTATTGTGCTTGTACTTATAATATTCTGAAAAGATTTCAAGGTATTCGAATTCTTTATTTTGAATAATCGAATTATAGTATGCGCTGTTCATTATTTTGACTATTTCAGAGTGAGATAAATCTTTCAAATATGACACTAACAAATCAAATTTTTTATTCCCAATTTCTAACTTCGGGTTTACTTTCTTGAAGTGGGCTACTACAAGTTTCTTGATTTCTTCAACACTGGGCTTATTAACATAAAATATCTTCTCAAACCTTCTCCACACAGCTGAATCTAACAACTTCTCATGATTTGTTGCGGCAATTAAAACACCAGTTTTCATAAAACAATCAATATTCTGAAGTAAACTATTGATGACTCTTTTCAATTCGCCCGTTTCATGAATATCATCTCTTGCTTTGGCTATGGCATCAAATTCGTCTAAAAACAGAACACATGGTTTCCTCTTAGCATAATCAAACAACTTTCTAATATTCTTTGCCGTATTACCTAAAAGAGATGATATTAATGAGTCTAATCGAGCGATTACAATAGGAATTTCTAATTCTTTTGCAATGTGTTTTGCTAACGTTGTTTTACCACATCCAGGTGGGCCATATAACAACAAAGATAAATTCATCTCTAATCCTTTGCTTTCAATTTTATTCTTTGAGTTTACTAGAGTGATGAAGTTATCGATAGGCTCTTGAGTACTTTTAGGAATCGAAATATCAAGCTTTATATCCTGTGGAAGAAGTACATCTGCAATACTCAGTCTAGTGTCACTATCCACAGGGGAATCAAATAACTCATCTTTAAAGACAGGAGTTCCGACAGATCCTTCGATTGTTTTGATGATTTTATCAGCAAGTTTTTCATCTCCATCTTCTCTCAGCTTTTTAGCTAGGTGCTTTGAATAACTTAGGACTTTCTTCAGATCTTTATTCATGCCCCCTTCAATTATTTTAATTAACTCCGTATAATACATATAGCTATTTTTCGATTAGATCGCTACAAATATACCAAAAAACGTTATCAAAATGCTGTTTACTGTAATTAAATAGCAACATAACGGTATTTTTACAAAACCAATCGGTACTATACATATAATATCACGTCGTATTTCTAACCGTTTCGAATGTCCATTCATTGAAGACCAATCAACTAATTTTGCGTGAGTTAGGGTATGATGAAATATAGAAATCAACCGATAAAAAACCAATTAGAGTATCTTTTGCTATTTGGTTGACAATGAATGAATTAGTTTATCCATACCAAAACCCATACAATCTCGATAATACCTATCTACGTAACGTCCACCTAGAAGAAGGAATACAAGAAAAGAGTACTGCTCGTTGGATTAAAAAAGGAGAACATGTCATCATTAATGGATTAGAAATCAAAAATGGTCTCTTCTATTTAGGAACAAGTCTCATGGCTTTGAATGGGAAGACACAAGATCAATCTCTCATCAATCCCAATCTAAAAGTACATTTTTCAAAGGCTCACGTTTCCAACTATACTTACCGATACTCCCCTTGTGATTATTCCGAATTAGAACCCATTATTCGTGGAAAATACCTCCAATGGCTCGCTTCAGAAAAAGATGATCTTAATATTTCATTACCTTTTTTAGAGTTATATTTTTTTGGAATAGAACGACGCATCCTTGTCGATTCTCGATTAAATCTCGTAAGTAATGAAGATTTTATCGATATCTTCGATGAATTAGGGCGTATGGCCTCCTACTTCGATAGAAAAAAAACAATTAGTATCAAAGTATCGTTTGCTCATGGAATTAATGGGCATGATGCGACCTGAAGTCATTTCACACGATATCCTACTTGATAAGCCCACTGATGTCAGTGCCACCTTCAAAAAAAAGATCCATTGATCATCCAAATGGTATCTTATTGATTACTACCGAATCTTTAGAATCTTTATTAATCAATAAATCTGAGTTGGTCAGTTCTTCTATGCGAAATCTCAAGTATATCTGTATTGATGAATTTCATGCATTTATTGGTAATGAACGAGGACAACAGATGCTTTCACTGCTGAGCCGATTAGAACATTTAATCGGTAGAACCAGTGACCCCATTCCACGAATTGCACTCAGCGCCACATTTGGAGATGATATAGAAGCCATCCATAGCTAAGGCCCGATGAAACTTTTCCATATCTACACATTCAAGGCGAAGAAAGTGATCAAATCACCCATCTTTCACTCAAGGGTTTTATTGATTCATTTCATTCCGATACAGCGGATGAACGATTCGATCTAACGGATGTAGACGATATTGTCTCTGAATTATATGGTTCTTGTATTGGTGCCAACAATTTAATTTTTCCTAATTCCAGAAAAAATGTAGAAAAAATGACGGCCATGCTCGCTGATTACAAAAATCAAAAACATCCAATGGCTCCAAATGAATTTTTCACACATCATGGATCGCTTGCCAAAGATTTACGAGAATCGCTTGAAAAGCGATTAAAAGATCCCTATGGGCCTCCAACAACGGCTCTATGCACCACAACTCTAGAATTAGGCATTGATATTGGAAAAGTCGATAAAGTATTTCAAGTTCTTCAACCTCCCAACTCCGTTTCAAGTTTGAGACAGCGTTATGGACGTTCGGGACGAAGACAATCAAAATCTGACAAAAAAGGCTCCGATTTACGCATGTTCATTCTTGAAAAAGAATTAACTATTCGAAGTGGTCTACTCAACGCATTAAGACCCAACTTCATCCAGTCTTTGGCGATGTTGAAACTGATTGTTTGTGATCGTTGGTATGAACCACCCGAAGAATCCAATAAATACTTTTCAACGTTCATTCATCAAATTTTAGCCGTGATCGCACAATGGGGCAGTGTCCGAACAGACCATCTCTTTCAACTACTTTGTCATTTAGGACCCTTTAAAAAAGTCGACACCACTCATTTCAAAGAAATACTTGTTCATTTAAAAACAAAAGAACTGATTGAACAACTCAAGTCTGGAGAAATCACGCTTGGGTTCAAGGGCAATCGTATCGTTGAACATTATGATTTTTTTACTGTATTTACCACCCCCGTTGAATATAGAATCGTTACTGAAAAAAGTGTTTTGGGAACCGTACCCATTGGCTTTACCTTCATTGAAGGACAGAACATGATTTTTGCTGGGAAATATTGGCGCTTTGAATCGATTGATACAGAAAAAAAGGTGATTACTGTATCCCCAATCAAAGGGGGAAAAGCCCCTTCGTTTTTTGGTGATGGCATGATGATGCACCATCGAATTGCACAAGAAATGTATCAGCTTTATCAATCCGGAACATTTCCAAAGATTGAAAATGAGAGATTTCGTTTCCACATTGAAGGAAAAACAATGCAATTATTTGAAGAAGCGGTTAAAAATTTCAGAACCCTCAAATTAAACTTAGACAGCATCATTCAAGTAGGGGAACATTGTTATTTATTTACTTGGATGGGAACCAAAGTGACCGATACTTTGGTTTTGTTGCTTCAAAGAGGCGGATTTGATGCCTTGAGATTTTCTGATTTTTCTGTTGAAATCATCGATGCTTCAAGAAAAAAAATCAAAGATTATTTATACAATACCCTATTAAACGACACCTTTTCTACTGAATTTGAATTAGCAAGTATGCTCCCCCGAAAACAATTAGAAAAGGAAAAATACGATAGGTTCTTGCCTGATTCACTACTCTATTTGTCACACGGTAGCCGTGCTTTTGATTTAGAAAGATTGAAGGACTGGGTTGCAGAATATTTCAGTTTGCATATTTAGCATACATTATCAAATGACGGAGATCCTATACCAAAGGGACAAAGGACATCGTCCATTTTATCATTTTGCCGATAAAATGCATTTTGATTCATTAAGGATTTTTATCAACCCTTTTATTTCGAAATAAACCATCGATGAAGTTTGTTTGTTTTCTACAGAATAAGACACTATCGATGATTGATTTTTTGAGGTTTTTTAGGGACAATTTTTCGGATTGGAGTGATTCCATATCATCGATCATCAACATCCATCATAACACCGATTGGAAGGGATGGATTGACTGATAATTGAATCGATGGGTATTTTTTAATTATTTCATTAAATGTTTTGGCGTGAAATTTTCAATCAACCAAGTTTGCATGGATGGAACTGAAACGGCGTGTTTTTTATTGTTTTGTTGATGAATCACTCCGTAATGTAAAGCCGTATTGAAAACCTGTTCTCCTTGCTTTGTTCCTAAATGCTGTTTTAAATGCTGGGTCAAATCTTCTTGAGTAAATTCTTTAGGATGATTATTTAGAAGTAAAAACGAAACAATGGTTTCACATTCTTGAATGGATAATCGACGAGTACGACGACGATAATATTGTTGTCTTGATTCGAATCCCTTGTCTAAAACAACAGAAAGGCCTTCATTATTGAGTTTGGTTCCATGTTCTTGGATGTGTTTTTCAACTTGAAGTCCATAAGCTGTGATATGAACGGGCCATTGATGGGTGTGCTGACTGATTTCAGAAATCCAATGATTTAAGTTCGACTCATCAGGACTGATGTTCGCTTTTTGAACTATCCAATCATATAAAATGTTTCGTTCTGATACCCGATCAATTTGAGTGAGATGAATAACAGATTCTGATGAAAAACGGGATATATCATACTCCTCTAAGATATCTTGTGTCCGCCCTAATCCATTCATTAAAAAAATAATCGGGCTTTTCGGAGTACCTCGCTGGTTATGTAATTGGTCTAATACGTTTCGTAAAATCAGCTTCTCTTGAGACGTTATGTCTTGATGGCCTAACATTTGCGCTTCATCGAATCCAATAATCGTTGGTTTATGAACAGCGTTTAAAGTTTTAACGATAGTATGGTAGTCAAAATTCCATTCGGCTTTCAATCCTATTTTATCAACTTGAAGCGGTAAGGTTATTTTTCGTTTTTGCCATATTTTCCATAAGGGCTCTCGTCCTAATCGTTTTCGAAATTCTTTCAAATCAAGTAAGGTGGGAACATCCACACGAACCAAACGCCATCCCTTTTTCTGGGCTAATTCATAACATTTCTCAGCCAAGCTAGTTTTCCCTGCTCCTGGTGCTCCTTGTATTAAAAATGAAGTGCGAGAGTGGTCTTTTTCGACGTGATTCAAAAAGAATTCAAACTGCTTTAATTCTTCCTTTCGACCATGAAAAATAGGGTTTAATCCTCGATTCAAAGCCATGTGATCGTTTTCATGCTTGATTGATTTTTCTACGATTCAACTCTTCCATTTGAAACCCTGATTGTTTTATGATGGAGTTTATTCGAATACCAGAAGATACTTCATTCATCATTTTTTTGGGTTTGCTGTTTTTTTTGGTTAATCCAGATATTTCAAAAGACATTTTTCTAATTCCCTTTTTTGTTGGATGATAGGATAATTGAGATATTTGGACATTTTTCATTTGAATGTAACGATCCATCTACTGATTGAACTTTTTGAGCATTCGATTTTGGTTTTATCCACAAGAGGGTTTGAATGAACAAAGTAAAATTAGTCATTAATTAGTTGCTCCTTACTTGACTGATATTTTGAACATTTCATACGGTTGTTTTTGAGTTTCTCACTCAACTATTTTTCGGCTTTTTCTTCGGTGTTGCATGACTTGAATACTTTCATCAAGTTCATACTAATCTAGTTTCAACAGTTTTTAATTCACTAAAAATGAACGACATATAATCTTCAGAGTTTAATTATTCTTTGAAATTCCCTATTCTCCAAAAGTTTGTTAAGCCATATTTAAATCTTAAAATTAATGAAACATAAAGCGGAATCGCACATATAGACTAAAATTCAAGTACAAGGCAGCTTAAACAAACCCTATTAATGAAAGAAGCAAACGCGTTTTTGCCAAAAACTTAGACAAAAAAGACATAATAGATGGCATGATCTAGTGAAAAATCGCTTATTGAAAATCACGTAATCACAAGCCAGAACCATTGAAGTCAAGAATTTTATTCCAAGGAGCTTTTTGGATATCAATATTGAAAGAGTCTAGTTACATCAAAGTTTTAAAAAAGCCCCTATTAATTTGAATTAATTGAAAATAGCTTTTCAATTTCTTTATGGAAATCACCTTTATTCTTCTCATTAAAAAAGGGGAGCCCCAAAAGTTTAAAATCTTTATTCTCAAAAACAAAATTCAATTGATACTCATGCTCTAATTCTCTTAAAAACCTTTCTTTGATTTCGCTATCCTTACTAGTTATGAGGTGTTCCCCTTTAGGTTCTATGAAAATTTGGTAGTATAATGATTTACCTGTTTTTTCTTCTTTCAAGAAGAGTACAAAATCTGGTTCGAAAGCTTTTCCTTCCTTGAATGTGAATACTTTAAAATGTCTTTCATTTCGAATCAAATAAAAATCGTATCCATCGTTTAAATGGGTATCCTTTAAATGTTTAACATATTTCACCAAAAACTTTTCTTCTGATGTCCCATAATTTTCATTAAAAGCATACCAATCTTCATTTGATAAATCTAGTTGTAATTTCTGATTTTTAGAGTTTCTCTGCTCGACTCCATATTCTTTGTTGCGATGATTGTCAATTGAAAAATTTAATATCTTCCCGTTTTCATCTTGACCAAAAACTTCTGAGATGAGCTTCGGTTTGAATTCTCTAGTTCCATTAAACTCATAATCTTCCTTTTTTATTAGTACGGAAATTTCATCTAAAGCTGATATTAAAGCTTCTAATGTCATCTCAGCGCTAGGATTCTGAACTTGATTTGATGTTCCAATTAATTCAATTTTTATATCTTTCAAGTAATTCGAATCCCCAATAAATTCAGTCATTGAATTCAAGTTTGGAAAAAGGTTTTTCAGATTTTGAAATTTATAAAATGGCAATTTGTTGAGTGCTTTTCGAATGATAGGTTCGAAAAATTCATTTAGTTTATAAATCCGATTATCCAAATTTAAAGATCTATATGTCGGAGAAACTAACTTTTCAGTGTGAGAATGTGAAGTATAAAACTTTTTCTTATATACTCTATCAATGATTGCTTTGTCAATCCCCAAAACATCATTTCTATCGTTTTTTATTCTTTCATTTATAAAAACAAATTCATTTTTATAAAAATCAGTTTCTTTAAAACTTTCTTTGAGAATTAATTTCTTTTGAATAGTTTTTGGCGCTTTAATTCCGATATCAACGAGTGCTTTTTCTAATTCGTAGATGTATCGAGGGTTATGTGTGGAATGGTAAAATAACTCCTCACAAATTCTTAAATTATTGTTTAAATCGCTGTCATACTTTCTTTGATAAAGTGGATCTTCAGGTAAAAGTCGAAAAGGACAATACCTTGCACCACGACCGATTAATTGAGCTTCAGACATCGTAGTTTTACCTATTCCATCCTTTGAAGCGTCTCTAGTGTCATATAATCTGACAATATCAAACAAGTTAAGAACATCCCAACCCTCATTGAGTTTGTCAACGGCAAAAACAGCTCTGTATAAATTCTTTTTATCCTCTAGACTATTAACAATTAACTGCTTTTGTTCGCTATCATTCTTACTGTTCACAATCACACATTTTTCCTCGCTAAAGTCTTCTCTCAATTCCAACAGTAGATTTTGAAGATTAATGTTATGAAAGTCAAAGTATTGAAACATTTGTTTTAACACTTGATTCGAAGTTTTACTCTTAATATTTTTTAAAGCTTCAAAGGTTAAGCTTCCAATTCCATTTTGAAATTCTTCAAAAAAATCTTTGCTACTTTCTATTGTTTTGGACTTAAACAAGATGACTGGCTTGACGAACAATCCATTTTCGGCAAAAACTTTCATTCGATATTGACTTAACAAAATCGCTTGTAAAGCTCGATCAAAAGGCTTCATATCTGCTTGAAGTACTTTGACTTCTTTTGAATATTTATCTTCTCGGAATTTGATTAAAGGATAATTAAAAAGTAGTTTATCCCTATATTTTTCCTCTATTTCTCTATTTGTCAAGTCAGCAGTAGCGGTGAATTCCAATAAATAATTATTTGGATTTGAATCAAAAATTCGATGAACCGTTTGTTCCCAACTTTTAATAATTTTTTGATTAGACTTTACACGTCTTCCGCTTTTCGTATCGGCATTAATATGATGTGCTTCATCTGAAATCAACACTACCTTCAAATTATCAAAATCTTCGTAGGTTAAACTATTTTCTTTGGGTGAATTGAGATTGATATGAAGTCCTTGGATGGTAGTGAATACAATATTTACATCTTCATTGTTTGAACCTTCAAAATTTAAAACTTCATGAATCCCAATCTTTTGATCTCTTACAGTGATCGTTTCATTGAATAGGTATTTTGAAGATTGGTCATTCAAAAAATTATCTCTTGTTTTGTCAATAATTGAAGTGCTATTAACAAAGTAAATGAAGTTTCTGTATCCCTTTTCATACATATGCAACATGATACCTGCCATAATGAGTGTTTTACCACTCCCTGTAGCCATTTGAAATAATAAGCGTCGGTGGTATTTTTCATTTGGATTATTGCCTTGACTCCAATCAAATCTTTTAAAAGCTTCTTCTTGATAGGGACGTAATTGAAATTTTGGATTTAAATTATTTCGGATGATATCCTTGACTTCATGAGGATAATAACCAGCATTAAAAATCCCTGAGACTGAATCTTCTAAACTTTGTCTATTCATCACCATAAAATTGACTTGTTAGAGACTTATCCTCTGAATGAATCTCAAAATCCTTGTTTTCAAGTTCTGAATATGGGATATAGATCATGTTTTTATCTAAAACATTTAAGAGTATTTTCTTTTTATCGTTTATATGTAATTTTTTGAATTCATCATCAGAAGTTTTGTCAAAATCAATCCTATAGTTTACGTGTGCATTATTTTTTAGATTATTCCATAATTTCAATACTTCTGAATCATTGTTCTCCCTTAGATTTTCTACAATGAATTTAGCAGTTGATGATAGTTCGCAGAAGATAAAGCTTCCGTTTGCTTGAAGGATTTTAGATAAAATATCTATAGAGACTTCAATATGGTCTTCTAGTTGTTCAACAAGAATGAATTTTCTTTTCCCATTATCTTCTTCATTTAACTTTAAAACAGCATGTCCGGTTGTTCCACTACCTGAGAAAAAATCCATTACCAAATCATCTTTCCCACTCATTATTTTCAAAACATCAATAATTGTAAACAGAGATTTTGGATAGCTAAAATGTTTGTTGGTATATTTCTCAACTAATCGTTTACCGTGATGATTCGAATTATATTTTTTATCATTCCAGACTGTTGTTATCATTTTGCCTTTTTCAATTCTATATTTTCTTAATATCTCTATTCTACCATTGTTTTCGCTTACTACCAAATCATCTAGATTTAATTTTTTTGAATCTTTAACATATATCCAAGTTCGCTCTTGTCCATTTTGCGTGATTGGATAAATCTTTTTAAAATTAGTTTTAGGAGTAAAGGAAATTTGATTTGTTTCAATATTTGCATATATCGGATACCACGCTTTTGGTTTATTTGTTCTTAGATTCGAATCCCCTCCCCCCAATCTAATGAAAGGCTCAAGTTTATATCTACCAACTGAGTCTTTTAAATTGAATTTTTTTTCATCCTCTTGAGACAGAATAACTTTGTTGAATTTTGCATATTCGTTGTTTTTAGCATAGACAATCATATAATCATTTGTTGGGGTGAAGAATTTTCCATGTTGTCTCCCCATCGGGTTATTCACAATAGTAATTATTCCAACTCTATTCTCTCTTTTGAATATTTCATCTGCAAGTGTAGTCAAATATGATAATTCATAGTGGTCAATTGCTATGGCTATTAAGCCATCTTCTTTTAGAAATTCTTTGGCTATCGTTAGACGATTCTTCATAAATGTTAGCCATGTGGAGTGATTAAATCTATTGTTGTAAGTAAAAATATTTGCATCTCCACCTGTATTGTATGGTGGGTCGATGTAAATTAATTTAACTTTTCCTCTGTAGATATTTTTGAGACAGTGCAAAGCAATAAGGTTATTTCCTTTGATGATTAGATTTTCATTGAGCGTACCATCTTCGTTTTTGGATAATTCAGACACTTTGTGTTCTCCATCTTGATCATATCGCTTCCAATTTGTCAGAACTTTTGGTTCAAACAACCGATCAATTTCATCGCTTGCTAGCGTTTCATTTAAAAACACTTCGTTTCGCTTTTGATCTTCTTTGGTTTGTCCACCAACAAGAACACAATCTTTATATGGAAAATCTAAAACGACTTCATTGGCTTCTGTTAAATATTTTCTATTAGCGGTGAGTCCAATTTTATTTTTAAATGATGTGTAACTATCCGGAAGGAACTGTTTGTTGGTGACAAAATTTTGAAATTTAATTTTGTCAAATACAATTACCCCCCCCCTGGATTTTTGTGAAGAACTTGTCTCTTAAACGTTCATCATTATGCAATAATCCAATAAGTTCTACGTCAAGTTTTAAAGCATCCTCTACTATTCTATTTTTCAGAAGCTCTCCATCGGAATGGTATTGGTCAACTTGGAGAAGAATGGATTTGAAATGTTCAATGAAATTCATAGTTTTTTAATTTTATTGGTTATACATGTATATCTGAATTTTTTAAAAAACTCTATATGGAGTAAAATTGGTTGGAAAGGTCAGCGTCCTTAGAATTGATTTGAAAATCTTTGTTATCTATTTCTGAATACGGAATATACAACATGTTTTTATCTAGTAGATCTTTCAAAACTTTCTTTTTATCCAGTAATGACAAATTTTTAAACTGATCGTCTGTGTTTTTCTGAAATTGGACACGATAATGAATATGTGGATGTTCTTTTAATTTTTCCCAAATCATAAGTGCTGAGGAGTCATCGGAATTATCTATTTCCTCAGCGATCGATTGTGTGTTTTTTGCGAGTTCAAAATAAATAAAATTTCCTCCACCTTGCCAACTCACATCTACAGAAACACCTCCCTTTTCCCCTTTAATGACTTTTTGAAGTCGCTGTAAAACAATAGTCTCAATATAATCCATTTGCTCAATGCCAATGTATCTTCTTCCTATTTTGTGAGCCACTGCACTGGTTGTTCCACTGCCTAAAAAAAAGTCCATGACAATATCACTGGGGTTGGTTATTCCTTCAATGATTAATTGAGCAAAAGCTTCTGGCTTTGGGTAATCAAAGTCAATTTGCCCAAACAATTTATTTTTTTCTTTTGTCGCTACTTGATTCATATAACTATTTGTAGCAGTTTCTAAACTTCCAATAAGATGGTATTCACTTTTAATTTCTGATTTATAACGTTTGAAAATAAATCCTCTTTGATTTTGCTTGTCTTTTCTTCTAAATTTGACTTTTCCTGAGGCAATATAATCTTGTAATCTGCTTTCCGAAAATAGCCACTGGCGATTTTCGGGCGGATAATCCACTTTTCTTGTATATGGATTTGTAATGGGGAAGTAGTAATCTCCCGATCTGGCGCTTGGGTTATCGCTGACCCAAGCGCCATTGGGGTCATTATCTGGATTTTTGTATTTGTCAAATGATTTTTTCTTTCCAACAATCAAAATTTCTGATTTGTTTTTTGCATAGATAAGGGTGTTTTCATGTTGAATATTAAATCCCGTTTTGGCGTCGTTGGTTGTTGATTTAGTTTTCCGAATTAAATCCCCAACAAAGTTTTCTCTACCCATTATTTTATCAAGTAAAACTTTCAAATAAGCCTGTTCATGATCATCGATGTGTACGACCAAAAGACCATCATTGGTCAGAAACTCTCTTGCAACTTCTAATCTATTTTTCATAAAGCTGAGCCAAGTGGAGTGGTTGAAACTATCATTATATCCAAATCCATCATTTCCAGTATTGTACGGAGGATCGATATAAATGAGCTTGACTTTTCCTCTGTAGATATTTTTGATTGAGTGCAAAGCAATAAGGTTATTTCCTTTGATGATTAGATTTTCATTAAGAGTGCCATCTTCATTTTTGGATAATTGAGACACTTTATGTTCTCCATCTTGATCATACCGCTTCCAATTTGTCAGAACTTTTGGTTCAAACAACCGATCAATTTCATCGCTTGCTAGCGTTTCATTTAAAAACACTTCGTTTCGCTTTTGATCTTCTTTGGTTTGTCCACCAACAAGAACACAATCTTTATATGGAAAATCTAAAACGACTTCATTGGCTTCTGTTAAATATTTTCTATTAGCGGTGAGTCCAATTTTATTTTTAAATGATGTGTAACTATCCGGAAGGAACTGTTTGTTGGTGACAAAATTTTGAAATTTAATTTTGTCAAATACAATTACCCCCCCCCTGGATTTTTGTGAAGAACTTGTCTCTTAAACGTTCATCATTATGCAATAATCCAATAAGTTCTACGTCAAGTTTTAAAGCATCCTCTACTATTCTATTTTTCAGAAGCTCTCCATCGGAATGGTATTGGTCAACTTGGAGAAGAATGGATTTAAAATGAACTATGAATTTCGTCAAAAAAGTTTATGTAACAACGCACAAATGTACTTCATTATTCTATCACCATCTAATCCAATATCTTCGTTTCCTTTCTATATGAAAAGTGCAATAAAAAAAATATTACACTATAAAAGTTTGAAGTATACCCTATTTTTAGGATAGTTATTGGCCAAATTGAAGTAATCGACAATTGAAATTGAGGCTTGAAAAAAGACCGATTCCAACTCAGAATGAATCCTTGTTTTTTTTGATGGTTCATGATGGTTTCTCTTGATTAATTTCTTGGCAACGATTGGTGGGCGCTTGATATGCGATGCTTTGATGGGATCATCTCATCATGGTCAAACCGAACCTATGTTTCCAATTGATTGTCGCATTCAAAACCATCATCAGAAGGTTCCATAGGAGTACCTTCTTGTTTCACCGTATGCTACCATCGTTCAATCAAGGCATGATCTACTCTGTCCTTTCCATCCATACGTCATGGAATAGAAAAACGAGTGACGGTACTCGTTGATCCTCTCGAAGTCAACGGACTGCCGTAACTCATATTCCATATCTGCAGATAACCCTCATGTTTGATAACTTTCTAACAAGCCTTCAAACACAAGTCTACAAGCATGGTATGGAAAAGAGAAAAGCCAACCAAAAAACGACGAGCTAATTCTTGGATGCTATGACGCTCTTTAAGAGCTTCTTTCACCACCTTGAATTTGAATTCTGGCGTATGCTGTCTTTGCTCCAAATCTGAACATTAAAAACAAAATAGAACTCATAAGACATAACTTAAATAGTTGTCCTAATTTTGGGGCACACTTCAAAACGTGGCATCCTTCAAGTGGACAATGGAGATTAGATGTCATAAAATTTATGAAAGGTTTTCTACCAAAACTCAATCCTAAACCACTATTGACTCAGGATGAGTGGAATCGTTTTGGTTCCAAATATTTTACAAACCAATAGGTTTATTTGAGTAAAATGATTCTATCAAAATAGGTTAGGAAAAATATAACCCCTACAACTCAAGATTTGTTTTAATTTATTTTGTCCTCATGATCCAAACCAAGCACTTAGAATTATTTTCTACCTACCTGATTTTTACTTCTTCAGTTCTCATAGGAGTACAGACTTATGAATTTGGTAGTCCAACT
Source organism: Flavobacteriaceae bacterium (assembly GCA_026710085.1). GTDB lineage: Bacteria > Bacteroidota > Bacteroidia > Flavobacteriales > Flavobacteriaceae > Bin25. The sequence continues at coordinate 37,442 of JAPORT010000031.1, forward strand.
GTGCGAGATGTATTCCATGGGCTTGAGTATTTCATCACATTGCTTTTTTCTATTGAATTTTATTTAAGACTCAAAAAACTCAGATTGAGTCAAAGGCATATGGAGACAAAGAAGGTGGATCAAAAGTATCGATACCTCAATACCACAGAAGAAATCCGATGGCTCACATTTGATGGTCTGATTTTATTGGGGTCCATTCTAGGGACTTTTATCATCCATTTAGGTTATTCCGAATTAATCTTTATCGCTCGATTGATACGAATCTTTCGCTTATTAAGATTGATTTCAATCAATAAGGAACTAAAAACAATTTCACATAAGATATTTCAAACCACACAGACGGTTTTTGTCTTCGGATTTTTAATTGCCATTATTCTCTTTATTTATGCTGTTGTTGGTATGTTCTTATTTGATCAACAACATCTTGGAATATTAGATTTTAGCAGTTTACACCATGCGTTTTTTTCTCTAATGGCCGTATTAATTGATGGATATAATGAAGCTTATATCGAAATAAGGGATTTCCAAGGACTGACTCAATGGATATCAATTCCTTACTTTATCTCTTATGCCTTTGTGTTGGTTTTGGTCACGCTCAATGTTTTTATTGCGGTGATGACCAGCCAAGTTTGGGAAAAACTTCAAGTGAAAGAAACGATTGAAAAAGAAATCGATGAATCTGAAGAGAATCTACTCCAAAAAGTCAATGAAACCCAACAAATGATATTGAATAAATTGGAAGCATTGGAAAAACAAATCAAAAAGTAGTATCGAGATCGCTGATCGGTCATTGATTGAAACTTTTATTGTCTAGTGCAAACAACAAAAGAACCGACATCCATCAAAAACTATCATCAAAATTAACCCGAATGTAATCCGTGGAAGGAACGGCTTGGCAACACAAAACAAGACCTTCAGAAATTTCTCGATCAGTTAGAATTTCATTGTTTTTCATGGAGGCTGCTCCTTGTTCAATACGAGCCACGCAAGTACTACAAACCCCACCTTGACAAGAATAAGGAACGTCCAAACCAGAATCAAGAGCAACCTCTAAAATGGTTTTGTCTTCAGGATTTTCTAGCTCATGGGAAACATTTTCATAGATAATTGCGATGGTTTTTGATTGTGCCATTGTTAAAATATTGGTGGTACAAATATAAAGCTTGATGACTGGATCGTTGGCAGGATGATGTTGGACATCACATGGCCTTGATGCAATTGCAAAATTGATGAATCAAATATGAATTAAAAATCAGTGCTAGCTTTCTTCACTCTTTGACTTTTGCGACTGACTTCAATATGAATTCTTCGGACCGAGCGGATCAATGAATAAGTCACCAAAAAAAGAATCAATAAAAAGAGAATTCCTGAACTGACATTGACGGCTTGCATCGCACTGAGTCCCCCACCGATGAGCAGAGCAATAGCCACTAGGCCTTCGGTAACGGCCCAAAGAATTCGTTGCCCTACAGGAGGATTCAACTTACCTCCTGTTGAAATGCTGTCAATCACCAATGATCCACTGTCCGATGATGTAATGAAAAAGATAGCCACGACAATCAATGCCATCAAACTGGTGATGATCGACCAAGGAAACTGCTTTAAAAAAACAAACATGGCAGTTGAACTATCATTCAAAACATCTGTTGAAATAATACCAGGCGTTTCCATTTCTAAGAGCAAAGCCGATCCACCAAGGGTGCTAAACCAAAAAAAAGATAAAAAAACAGGAACGGCAATAACACCGAATACAAATTCACGCAACGAACGTCCTTTTGAAATTCGAGCAATAAACATACCCACAAAGGGAGCCCAAGCCACCCACCAAGCATAATAAAAAATAGACCATTGGTTTTGCCACTGAGGATTGATAAAAGCAGAAGACCACGTACTCAATTCGATAAAACGCTGGAAATACATGCCCGAACTTTCGATGAAGATCCTAATGATCCCGAATGTATCTGACAAAAACAAAATGATGATTAAAAAAAGAGTGGCTAAAATGATATTTAACTGGCTTAAAAAAAGAATTCCCTTTTTTAATCCAGTGACCACTGAAATAGTCGCGATCAGGGTAATGAAAGCGATGATGACGATTTGTGATTCAATACCCGCTTGAATACCAAATACATAATTGATTCCCGTCGCCAATTGAGTTGATCCGATTCCTAATGAAGTCGCAACACCAAATAATGTCGCTACGACGGCAATGATGTCGATCATATCTCCATAGATCGAGTATATTTTTTTACCGAGCAGTGGAAAAAAAATACTTCGAATGGAAAATGGTAATTTTTTATTGTAAGTATAATATCCCAAAGCCAGACCTAAAACACAGTAAATGGCCCAACCATGGACGCCCCAGTGTAAATAGGTAAATGTTAAGGACTGGATGGCTTTTTGGGATTCACTAAAAGTTTCCATGGGGGGATTAGCATAATGCGAAATAGGTTCGAAAACACCATAATAGAGCAGACCAATGCCCAATCCTGCAGAAAACAACATGGATAACCATGAAACCAGACTGAATTCAGGCTTGGTGTTTTCTCCGCCTAATTTGTATCGACCGTATTTTCCAAAGGCAATCCAAAGACTAGCAAGTACAAATAAATTGACCCCTACAATGAATAACCAACTGGTATATTTGGTTACCGTTCTGTGAATGTTTTTAAAAAATTCTTCGACAGCACTACCACCAACAATGACGATCGTTATAAAAAGTACAATGGTGATGATAGCGGGATAGAATACCCGAGGGTAGACTAAAAAATACTTTTTCAATTAAGGGGTATTGATAATCCACATTTTACCATTGATGAGATTACTGGCTTTATATCGAGAAATAGCATCATTATAGTTTTCCTGGTTTAAACTCTGTTCTTGACCTGGATATAAAAACCGAAACGGCAGTTGAAAATTATTGCTATTATTACCTTGTGGCGGTCCAATGAAGGAAACGCCTTCCCATCCACCACTGGCAACATACCATCTTCTCAGTTCGTAGTAAGGATCTAAAGCCGTGAAATAAAGACTTAACCATTTTTGCTCCCATAAATCCACTGGTTGTTTGTATTGAACACCCGAATTTTCATAAAAATCATCAAAATCAGACCATCCAAAAGGGCCATAGTCGACTTGATAATATTGATGGGACGCTTCGATTCCCTTTTTATAATGTTCGGCAAGATCTCCTTGTACCCATCCATTAAGTATCCCTTCGGCAATCAGAAACTCGACTTCACTATAAGTCATCAAGATGCCATCGGCGTACGGCAAACCAAATTGAGTTGCTGTCACATGCCCAGGATAATCAAAATAGGGCAATCCCAAACGTGAACCAGATTGCCCACCCAATCCATTAGGATAACCAGAAAAACTTGGATGATTAAAGTCCAAATTATCTGGACGTGCATACCGGTTGAGCCTAGGATCTTTGTAACTGTTTAACACATTTAATGATGATTGAGATAAATTAACATCGTCAAAATCACCCTGTTTTAAGGGCAGGCTATAAAACTGATTCGGAAAAACATCAGGATAATCCAAAACGGCCTGTTGTTCAATAGAACCGATGATTAGTCCTGTTTGCACAATTCGATTGAAGTCTTGAGAAACATTTTGCTTTTCAGAGGCATACATCAATAATCTTAGATGGAGCGAATGAGCAAACCGTATCCAGTGATTGGCATTACCTTGGTAGATGATATCTCCCTCGATCGTTCCACTCCCCTCCAGGAGGTTCACGGCAGTATCGAGCTTGTTGAGTAAATCGGCATAGATATCTTCCTGACGATCATAAACTGGAGTGAAAGCCGATTCTCCTCCTTTGATAGCTTGTGAATATGGAATATCACCATAAGCATTGGTCAGTTGAGAAAAAATCCAAACTCTCAACACATGACCTACCCCTGCTTGCTTATCATTTCCTTGTTCGATAGATTGAGAAATCACTGATTCCACACTCGTCAAGCTTTCATAAAACCCTTCCCACACGACTGGAAAAGCATTCCAATTGTATTGATCGACTTCCCGACGAAGTGTTCTCGCTGTTAATTGAGCAATATTGTTGGAGAGTAAAAACGCGGCTTTATTAGCCGTATCGATACTCAATCTCATAGCCGAAGTCAGCAGCACCGAAGTGGAAACATTCGTCGGCTCATTCGGGTTTTTATTGAGATCTTCAAAATCATCACACGCTATAATCCCCCATAGGAACAAACTCAACATCAATAAGTTTGGAAAGCGTTTTTTCATCACAGCGTCAGATTCACATTCAATCCAAAACTTCTTACGGTGGGTATCGAATTACTTTCATACCCATTAACAAACAAACCGTTTCTGATTGAATAGACTTCTGGATCGATAGTAGGGACATCGGACAATAAAAGCAGATTTTTGCCGATAATGGATACAGTCGCCGATTGCAACCCCCATGATTTGATTAATTCAGAATTGAACCGATAACTCAAGCTCACTTCTCTCAATTTAAAGTAGGTAGCATCATATGTGGCAGCTTCAATATTGTCTCGATTAAAGCCGTTGCCATAGTAGTTGTAAAAATAACCTGTGTAACTAGCCCCTCCAGCAGGAACAGAGACATTATTTGGCACCAAATTGCCGTTTGAATCAACCATCAAACCTGGAGCGATGATACCTCCTTGTTGTACCAGCGTATACGTTGGATTGACGGATCCATTTTCATAACTCACTGAATACACCGTTCGACCATCTAATGTATTGAGAGGTAAGTTCGGATCATCATCATTCACGATGGAACCACTAGTAGCCAATAAGGCATGTTGCCGTGAATAAACATGCCCTCCCACTTGTCCATCAAATAAAAAAGATAATGAGACATTTTTGAAATTTAACTGATGGTACGAGCCAATGAGAAAATCAGGTTGATAAGATCCTGCCGAAACTTTTTCAGAAGTCAGCAGAGGTAATCCATTTTCATGAATGATTTGTCCATCAGGACCACGCTGAAACCCAAGTCCTATCAATTGTCCTAAAAGTTCTCCTTCTTTGGCCACAAATTCTAGATCTGAACTACCAGGGTCATTGGGAAAAACATCAGCAATAATGGAATATTGTCCACTTTGGATCACCTCCGGAAGTGATTCGACAATTGATCGATTACTCGTGAAATTGATGGTGTGAGTCCATTGGAGCCCCGAAGGATTTCCGAAACTAGTTTCCAATGATATTTCGACTCCTTGATTACTAATTTCACCACCGTTAGTTAAATAAAAATCATAACCACTGGTTCGACCAACAGGCAACGAAATGATTTGATCAAAACTCTTCATGCTGTAATAGGTCATATCGAGATGAAGTTTGCTTTGAAACAACCGTACATCCAATCCAAATTCAGAAGCCGTGGTGGTTTCATTTTTTAAATTGGGATCTGAAATAGTTCGGTTAGTTCTAAAAACAGGACTACTACGATAAGGGGCTTCAGGGGTGAAGGTATTTTGGAATGAATAGGGACGGGCGCTATTGCCAACTTCAGCGTAGGAGGCTCTGAACTTTAAAAAGTCAATGGCGACTGGTAAATTGAATACTTCGCTTAAAATAAAACTAGACGATACCGAAGGATAACCATATGAAAAATTCGATGCATCAATACCAATATTGGGGTCAACTAATGAACTCGCCCAGTCGTTACGATAAGTGACATCGAGATAAGCCCAGTTTTTATAGTCCACAGAAAGTAAACCAAATAGACTATTGATTTTGGCGTTGTTTTTTTGAGATTCGACCAAAACGCCACTTCGTGCATTGGTCAAGGTGTAGACTGATTCATCAGTGCCAAAAATTTGGAGTTCTGGATTATTGGCAATCCCATTTTGTGCTTTTTGGGACATTAAATTTCCGCCTACTCGTACATCAATATCAAAAAGATTGTCTGTGATGGGTGTTGGATTGAGAGTCAATAAAAACTCCGCATTGCTTTCTCTAAAGGATATTTCATCTTCTCTGTAGCTACCATTCAAGACCACCTTGGTTGATGGAGCTCTTCGGAATTGACGTTGCTCATCCAAATAATCGACACCGTAATGAATTCTTAAATCAGCATATTGGTTGATATGGTAGCTTAATTCAACATTTGAAATCAATCGGTTACTTTGAAAAGCATTGGTGTTTTCATTGAGAACAAAGTAGGGATTGTTCCCCCATAGGTTTTCAATATAACGTTGCTGTATTCCTTCTTTTCCCGGTTGCCAATACTGTTTCATGTGTTTGTTTTGAACCTGGCGTGGATACCAAAGGAAAATATACATGACCGAAGAAGATTCATCATATCCTGAATTAGGAATATTATCAGAAGTGGAACGGACAAAAGAAGAATTAAATTGGATGTCTAGTTTTTCATCAAAAAGCGTTTTACCAACGCTGGCTTGAAAGGTATTTCGACTCAATTCGGTATTGGGTAAAATCCCTTGATTACTCAAGTTCGTATAAGAAAACCGACTCTGATTCGACTCATTGACATTATTGATCGATAGATTGGTGATATGGGTAATACCCTGCCTGTAAAAATTTCGAATATTATCTGGTGCTGGATTGAAGGGGACTGGTTGGCCATTGGAATGGAATTGGATGATGTTTTGACCATTCATTTCAGGACCCCAATTTTCAGCATAAGCATCGTAGTGCTCATAGGGCCCTATATATGTTGAGCCATCCAAATAGCTGTACTTTCCATCACCTCCATATCCATATTTATTTTGATAATTGGGAAGTTTCAAAGGACTCGAAAAAGTGATGCTTGTATTCAATTCGACACCTAATCCTTCGGGTTGTGCCTTGCCTGTTTTGGTTTCAACCAATACCACTCCGTTGGCAGCCCTTGATCCATAAAGTGCGGAGGCTGCAGGTCCTTTTAAGATATTGATTTCATAGACATCATCCGCATTGATGACTTGAGCAGCATTTCCAAAATCGATGGTCGTTGAGCCATTGAGTCCATCATCGAAACTATACAAGTCATTGGTGATGGGCATTCCATTAACCACAAATAAAGGTTGATTATTTCCAGTCAGTGATGAAACGCCTCTTATGGTGATATTGGCTGATGCCGATGGTCCTGCCGAAGAATTACGTATACTCACTCCGGCTACTTTTCCATTGAGGGATCCGGCTATATTAGAGGATCTGACCGTCGCTATTTGTTGCGCAGATATTTTTTGTACAGAATACCCAAGTGCTTTTTGAACTCTTGGAATACCCAGTGCCGTGATGACGACTTCATCCAAAGACGTAGACCGTACTAATTGCACTAGGATGTCCTCACCAAATGGTTGTTGTAGGGTTTGATCTTCAAATCCTATGTAGGATACGACCAATTGATCATTAGAATCAACTTCTATTTGAAAATTCCCATCGAAATCGGTAACAACGCCAAGTCCAGAGGTTTGATTCAAAACGGTGGCTCCGGTTAGTGGCAAATTTGATTCATCGGTGACCGTTCCAACCAAAATAGTTTGCCCTACTCCAAGGAAACCAATTAGAAGCACGCCAAATAAGAATTGGATTTTTAAAACGATGAAGCAAAATTATGCTAATTTCATTAGAATGCATCGTCTAAATCTTTCAAGAAGCTGAACTTCTTTTTCAGCTTGAATCGTTTAAATTCACAGAATAATTTAATTCCTCTATATTCGTCCAATACATCTCTTTGCATCTACATCGCTAGCATTTTTTATCATGATCTCTTATATTTAAAATCTAATTCTCACTGAAATGAAACATTCAATTTTACTTTTTTCTATAAATCATTGGCTTCTCGTAATCTTACTTATTCTAGTTTCTTGTACCAATGATCAGGTTGACCGAAAACCAAATTTTGTCTTTCTTTTTGCTGATGACCTATCATTTAATGCCTTAGGTTATTTAGGTAATTCGGTTGTTCAAACTCCAAACATTGATCGCATTGCTCAAACGGGGATTTCCTTCACCAACACCTACAATATGGGTGGTTGGAATGCGGCAATTTGTGTCGCTTCTCGTTCGATGATCATATCAGGATTATCCGTTTGGGATGCCCATGAAGCATCAATAAATTGGCCTACTAACGATTCAGTAATCATAAACCAAACTTGGCCAAAGTTATTAGAGCAAAATGGATACCAAACATTCATGACTGGTAAATGGCACGTAAAACTCCCAGTTGAGTCTGTTTTTCAACGAGTTGGTATCGAGCGACCGGGGATGCCAGGCGATCGAAGAATGGAAACCCCATTTCAAGAAATTGAAGAGGCTTATCAAATGGGAGAAGACATCAATCATTTATTCCCCATTGGATATGCTCGACCAATCGATGAAAACGATCAAAGTTGGTCACCAAGTGATTCCATCCATGGAGGATTTTGGGAAGGAGGAAAACACTGGTCGGAAGTCGTTAGAGACGACGCCTTTGCATTTATCGAAGAAGCTCAAGATAATGCCAAACCATTTTTCATGTACTTATCTTTTAATGCCCCCCATGACCCAAGGCAAGCTCCGCAAGAATATGTGGATCTCTATCCTTTAGAAGATATCGATCTACCGACTAATTTCCTTGAAGAATATCCTTTTAAAGATGACATCGGTAATGACATCTTACTTAGAGATGAATCACTGGCTCCATTTCCACGGACACCCCATGCTGTAAAAACCCATATTCAAGAATACTATGCCATTATATCCCATTTAGATACTCAAATAGGACTGATACTAGATAAACTGGAGCAGTCAGGGTCCTTAGACAATACCTACATTTTTTTTACAGCCGACCATGGCCTTTCAGTAGGCAGTCATGGATTTTTAGGAAAACAAAACATGTACGATCATTCAGTGCGTGTGCCTTTCATTATGGCTGGTCCGGGAATTCAAGGGGGGCAGATTGCTACTCAAGATATTTATTTGCAAGATATTATGCCTACAACTCTAGAAATTGCAAACATCGATATCCCTAATGATGTTTTTTTTCATTCAATCATGGATATTGTGAATCAACAAAATACAGAAGGGCATTATGCTGATGGGATTTATGGAGCCTATAAAGATTTACAACGCATGATACAAAAAGATCATTATAAGCTGATTGTTTATCCCAACATTCAAAAAACATTATTGTTTGATTTAAAGACCGATCCTTATGAAATGGAAGATCTTTCTGATTTAGATGAATATCAACCAAAATTGGACTCGCTAATGAATGATTTAAAATCATTGCAAATTCAATTAAATGATACAATTGACCTCCAAGCAGACAATTAAAAAATAAAAAAATCTCTATACAAGAATCCGTAAACTAATGCTTACAAATGGTCCCGAGCCTCTGGAAATATTTCGAACGAATCAAATTTTGAACCAACGAACTCTGGAATAATTAGTTGCCTTGCATGAGATAATGATTCTTACTTTATCGAAGTCCATTCTAAGTTGATTCTACTCGACTTTATGATTCGGGGCATTCAAGCATCAAGGATTCAACCCAAATTATGCATCTCTAAATATAAGATGGAATTCACTGTAAAGTACGATCTTTAAAGCAATTAAACTGTTTCTCGACCGATTTATTGATTTGTAAAAAAAGGAGGCAGAACGCCTTATTTTACATAGAAAAGTGTGCTGTTTGCATTGATTTTAAGGGTGAAGCCATCACCGATAATTCTATTTTGCTTTTGGAAGACACGGAACGGCAAACCAACTCCATTCGAGGCTTTAGTCGTTGACTTATCGATAAACGCATGCCTCATTTGGTCCAACATTCGTTAGATAAGTTGTCCAAGTTGTGGGCTTTCCGTAGTGTTTGGGGTATGAAGATGGGATCGATGTGAAGCGACAAAAAGGCAATTCGGATGGAAGATGTCTTCGATGACGTGTTGCCATCACCATCCGTTTGGATTCGTTTTAAAAACAATATCTGTCTTCAAGATATTGGGAAAGGAGCCACCGCTTGATGTGGGAATCGATTCGTCGTTTCAAAGGATGCTGGGAAATCATCATGAATGTCGATACGATGGCTGATATGGTGCGTAGATGGCAACGATCGCTATTCAATCCGTTTGATGTCCATCAGGTCGATAGCAAGCTATGTTTTCATGATGCGAAACCTGTCCCGATGATTTTTGCTGTATGACGTCCTGGCAACGCTCTCTCTAATGGATATCGTTTGATATCCTCGAGCGATTGGTTGATGACATTCGCCAAGAGTATCCGAACATCAACGTCATCTTTCGAGTCGATACGGGATACAATCCTTCCAAACGCTATCAACTAGCTCACCAAAAAAACTTCGAATATGGGTCGGGATTCTCCCAACGCAAAACTCAGAGAAAAAAAGCCATCGAATCGATCACAACCATGACAAAAAAGGATCTCCAGATGGTTTCGTTGAAGCATCGGGCCACTTCATGGAAGCATCAAGAAAAAGTAGGTGCAGAAAATAGAGATTATTGGACACGGTATGAGCAGTCTTTTTATCGTGACCAGTCTGAAAGGCCGTTCCAAAGACATCGTATGATATGGTGTTGATGGCAAGCGTGGCGATGCGAGTGAAAACATAATGAAAAGAGTCCAGAACATATGTTTTGCCGATCAGTGGTCCCATCATTGTTTCGATGCCTATGATTTCCGATGACTTCTCAGTCGTATGGCCTATCATGTGGTACCGTATGTTCTAAGGAAGGAAGGCCAAAACCAAATAACAAGTGGCTCAAAAATAGCCAGTCTCTAGTATCCGAACGCATCTTTTTCAAAGTAGCTGTGGCAATCACCAAATCAAGAATCTGTTATCGCTTCTCAAAAAGCTTTGGTCATCAGGAACTTCTCCAAGAGTTCTTTTTCCATAGCCACTTCGTTCTTAACCGTTACATTTCAAAGTTCCTCAAAGGGTTCACCCTGCAAAAAAGTATACTTTAACGCCATAAAATAACTCGAAATCAAGGATTTTCTTTCTGTCCCATGGAATTCCCAAAAGTTCTAATCATAGAAAAAAAAATGAGGGCTGTTTCAAAAAAACTGCAGAAGATTCAAATTCAGTTTACTTAACTTTATATGCATAATTTGGTCTCTAAGACAAACCTATCCATGTTTCGTTTCATTCCATTCATTATTACTTTCAGCTTAGTTCCACAATTTGGTTGTGCACAAAACTCTGGAAAAGATGTGTTGTGGTACAACCAGCCTGCACGTGCTTGGATTGAAGCATTGCCACTTGGAAATGGTAAATTAGGTGCTATGGTTTTTGGGGATCCCATCAATGAGCGAATCCAACTCAATGACGATTCCATGTGGCCAGGTGATCCAGAAAATTGGAAAGAACCTAGTGGAAATATCAGAGATATCCAAATGATAAGACAATTTCTGTTCCAGGGAAGAAACGTTGAAGCAGACCGGCTATTCGAACAAAAATTCTCTAATAAAAGAATCCTTCGTTCTCACCAAACTTTGGGTGATTTACGCATTCAATTCAATCATGAACAGATATCAGATTATCGAAGAGAACTGAACATTGAAAATGCGATTTCCACAACCCAGTATCGAGTTCGTGGAGATATCGTCACTCAAGAAGTTTTGGTGTCTCATCCACACAATGTCATTGCCGTGCATTTAACCTCTGAAACCAGTGACGGTTTGAATGCCACATTAAAACTTAGTAGACCATCTGATCGTGGAATTGAAACAGCAACATCTTCCACCGATGAAAATAATCTTCTCTATTTACGTGGTGAAGTGACTCAACAAAATGCCCATTTTCAATCGAGACAAACCCCGATAACAGAAGGGGTTTTATTCGAATCTGTTTTGAAAGTCGTTCATCAAGAAGGACAAATAAATCGATTAAATGATGGTCTTGAATTACAAAATGTTCGTCAGGCAACCATCTATATCGTTTCCAATTCATCTTTTTATTTCGAAAATTATCAATCCCAAAATCAAATCGATCTAGAAAAAGTGCTTTTGGTTCCCTATGAAACCATAAAATCACAGCACATTGAAGATTACCAAAATTTATACAAACGAGTGGATGTCGATTTTGGAGATGAAGCGTTGAATGAAATTCCAACAGATCAAAGACTCTTACGTCTCAAAAATGGTGAAGCTGATCGTGGTTTGGAAGCACTTCTGTTTCAATTTGGACGCTATCTTCTGATTTCATCGTCTCGAAAAGGGACCAATCCTCCTAATTTACAAGGGCTTTGGAATGAGCACATAGAAGCTCCTTGGAATGCTGATTACCATTTGAATATCAATCTTCAAATGAATTATTGGCTATCTGATGTGACCAATTTGAGTGAATTAAATTACCCGCTTTTTGATTTTACCGATCGGTTAGTTGAAAATGGAAAAACAACGGCTAGAGTTAATTTTGGCTCTCGAGGTACCTTTTTTCCGCATGCGACCGATTTATGGGCACCCACATGGCTTCAATCTACCGTTTTTTGGGGTTGCTCTATGGGTGCTGCTGGGTGGTTGATGCAACATTATTGGACGCATTATGAATTCACAAAAGATTTGAATTTTTTAAAGGATAGAGCTTTTCCTGCCATACATGAAGTGGCTTTGTTTTACAGTGATTGGCTCATTGAAGATCCTAGAGATGGAACTTTAATTTCAGCTCCTTCGACTTCCCCCGAAAATAGATTTTATCATCCCCAAGGTGGCCGTGTGGTGGCGACTTGTTTAGGGAGTGCAAAAGACCAGCAGGTGATTTATGAAGTTTTTTCGAATTATCTTAAAATGTGTAATATACTAGGCTACCAAAATGATTTAGTTCGTAAGATTGAAAAGCAAATCGAGCAATTGCGCCCTGGATTTGTTATTGGATCTGATGGTCGGATTTTAGAATGGGATAGAGAATACAGAGAATTCGAACCCGGCCATAGACATATGTCCCACTTGTATGGATTTCATCCTGGAAATATTGTAACCAAGGAGAAAGATCCAGAACTTTTTAATGCAGTCAAAAAATCAGTGAATTATCGACTTGCCAATGGAGGTGGGCATACAGGATGGAGTCGAGCCTGGCTGATCAACCTAGGAGCTCGCCTACTCGATGGGGATTTTGCTCATCGAAATGTGCGATTACTATTTCAAAAGTCCATGGCAGATAATCTTTTCGATCTTCATCCTCCATACCAAATTGATGGGAATTTTGGATATACTGCGGGGGTTGCCGAAATGCTATTGCAATCTCATGAGGAAGATATTGTCAGAGTATTACCTGCTTTTCCAAAATCTTGGGAAAATGGATACATCAAAGGATTAAAAGCCAGGGGAGGGTTGACTGTCGATATTTATTGGGAAGATAATTGGTTGGACAAAGTTATTTTTCAAGCTGAATTTCCCAAAAAGTTTACATTACTCTACCGTGATGAAAGAGTTCCCGTTGACATGGCTGCTGGTGAGATTTATGTTTATAATTATCGACCACTTCGGGATATCGATGATGATGGTATTGTCGATCGCTCGGATAATTGTCCCTCGAAAGCCAATCCAGAACAAAACGATGCAGACAATGATGGTCAAGGAGATATTTGTGATTTAGACTCTCCCAACAATATCTCAATTCAAAAACGAAATATTAGTTGCCAAGGAAAATCCGATGGTTCATTGACCATCCAAACCCTCGCAGATTTCCAATACCATGTTCATGTTACAGGCCCTTCAAAATTTCAAAAACAAATTGATTTTCAATCAAATGTACATATCACTGGATTAATAGCTGGAGAATATAGACTCTCGATTACAGCAAAAGAAGAACCCAGTTATTCTTTAGAGTTGAATGCAATTATTGAAGATCCTATGGACCTGTCTGTTCAAACGTTTTTAAACAAAAAAAACAATGAACTTGAACTCATCATGAAAGGCGCTGAAACATATCGTGTTCAATTAGGGAATCAACAATATGTATTTCATGAATCGAATGTTTCGTTACCCATTGATAATCAGTGGTCAATAATTTATGTTGGTACCGATAATCCCTGTCAAGGGAGTTTTGCAAAATGGGTGAATGCCACCAATGTTGGACAGGTGTATCCAAATCCTGTCTCTGATTTCATGCATGTGCTTTTGCCTGAAGATTTGGAAATGGCCATTAAGATATACAACAGTTTTGGTCAAGTGATTTATACTAATGAATCCCCAAAAGCAGATTCAACAAATAGATTGACCATTCCGGTAAGTCAATATCCTAATGGTTTTTATTTAGTTAGTTTGAAACAACAAGAAAAAGAAGAGCTATTTAAAGTCTTAAAGCAATGATAGAGGAAAACTTTACGTAACTACATCGATTGTTTTCTTAATTAATCTTTTCATTCGATGCTTTTTCCTAGTCTGTGAAAAACCTCTAGCCAAAAACTCTCATCTCCAAACAATGCATACCGTTGACGGATTTCCTTTAGAAAATATTTGGGTTAAAAAAAATTAAAATAGGTGATCATTCAGAATCGTCTCCCAAATCTTTTTTTAATTTTTTAACTCGGAGTTTGTGTTCTATATCTTCTCGCCGTTCACTTCTTATTCCTTTTCTCCACTTCCAAATGATAAAAATAGAAGATATCGTTCCAAAGGTAATGCCAGCTACAAAACCAAAAAATTCGAGACTTAACCAACTGAAAACAGTCAAACTAACAACTTCTATTACATCATTGTCCACTGTTCGTACCATAGTACAAATTTAAGTATTTTATTATTTCAAATTTCATACCATATGCTTTTCACTTTTCTTATCATTATCGAACTCATTAGTAATCGACTCTAGAATATCTCTTGATAGGATTTTCTTTTTCAACAAACTGATGATTTTTTTCTTTTGGGTTTGGATAACACCTTCTCTTTGGTTTCTAAGGTCTCTACTTTTCATCCAAAAAATACTCCTCGTTCTCTATAACTTAAATTCCTCGCTTGGTGAGTTCTAAAAGAGATTTACGTTGCATTCCGTACAAACAAATTATCATCGAGTTCGCTTTCTATTATGGATTTTCTTTTACACCAACATTTCTTGAATCCATACCCAATTCTTCAATCACATATTACGCTTGATATTCTTGAAGTTTTTCCAATACATCTAAAACCAATTTGTACTCTGTATTGTAGGTCTTTGGTTTTACTCTCATTGCAATTCAATCAAGGAGGTTTATTATGAAACACAAAGATTATGTCCTCATTTTGAAAAATAATTTAAAACGCAAGTTAGTATAAAGGATAACCTTGACGTTTCTTCCTAATCGACTGATATCATTAGTGACTCATTGAGTCATTAATCCTTTTTCACAAAGATCATTAATTCAGATTTTTTAGGATTCGGTAAAGTATATGATTCCTAATCGTCTTTGCCAAAAAACTTGATTGAAATGGGACTTGTCTCTATCAAAGTGTTTTCTTATATCGGAACACTTAGCGTTCTATATTACTTTTTTAATATTCGAAAAAACATTGCTTTTAATTTCTCTCCATATTCTGAGATGGTTTTTATCCATGATATCATGGATCGGTCTATTCATCGAGGGACTTAAAGAATCTGTTGTCCAAGAATGTTTCTCTTATTTCAACCTATCTTTGTTCAATTGGATGGAATTCTGGACTATAGGCTAGTTGCTCAATCTAAATCATACCCTTTAGGATTTCTAATTCGAGGAGTTGATGTCATCATCGGGCTTGGTCCACTAACATAATGTGTATTTCAATGTAATTGAGCCACTTGTTTCAGTCAAACTGAGCCACCCAATATTAATGATACGATCCTCTAGGGTCATTTGACTTTATTTTAAAATCATACAGAGTATGGATTTCAAACACCTTGATCTTGCTAATCGTTAGATAATGTCTTTGACAATCTGTTCCAATAGTGCGTTTTTTAAAAAAGTCGTTTCTTTATTCAAAGTGGACAACAAAAAAACCTCCCAAGTGGGAGGTTTTTTGCTTCAAATAAAAGCCCCTTTTGTCTGAAAATGTTATAATTAACCAATATAAAACCTTAATTTATTTTCAACTAATAAAGGAACAAAAGGGACTTTGATGATTCGTTTTGTGTTAGTATTTATAGCCAAGCCAATCGATTAAATTCATCACCACCTCTTGCTTGAGCTCCAGCTTTGTCTAACCCTGCCTTTGGTAAGGAAGACCTTCTCGGATTATCCTCAGCGATGGGTAACTCAACAATTGTACCCGTTCCAAAGACAGTAGCACCAGTTGCGCCAGCGATACTAGTTTCTGGGGTTGGTAAGTTATAATTATCCTCTTCACCACTTGTCTCTTCAATCGGATCTCCAATGGTATTCTCATCCTCTCCAGCCAGTTTGGATGTTAGGGTGATTTGGATCGTACTAGGATTGTTTTTGATGTTTTTGTGTCTAATTCCAACTTTATTTCCCGTGCCTCCGCCAGGTTGAAAAAAGGTCGATTTGACATAAACAGTATTATCATCATCATCAACAACAATCTCATCATCAGTATCAAGTTTTGGAACTTGTATCTTATTCTCAATTTTGATATCAATACTACTTTCAGGAATCTTTTGTGCGTCTAAGACGCCGACAAGAGCCACATTATCTGAAGTTCCCGTATCGGTATCAACAAGAATAGCATCAGCTCGAGCATTAATACCAAAGGGGACATGTTCTGCCAAATCAGACCGGGTTGAAGTAACTCCCGTGAATAAAGGAAAGGCTTGAATTAAAATATCCGCCAAGGCATTCAAGCTACCATAACCACGTTCCGTGTCGTCATTCGTGCTATTATCTGCATTGATGTAGGTTTTGGCATTCTTTTGTGTTGCACTAAATGGAACATTCTCTTTTAATGGATTATCATCATCCACTTTTTGGAGAATGACTTCATGCGAATACACCCCTGTTCTACTATTCCCTATGGTTAATTTAATAGAACCTATTGGATTGTCGTTTGGAGTCGCATTGTTGTCATCATCCGTGTTTCCAATCGTATCGACATCAAAATTACCTGCTCTATCTGCGTAAAAAGTAAGCCATCCTTGAGGATTCCCGCCAATTTCCGCATTGATTTCAACATTATTGGTATCAAAGAAACTTTTGACATCGGCATGATTGATATCTTTAATCCAGTTGTTGATCGAGCCACCATCGGTAAGGTCAATCGCTTTGTTAAAAGAAGTGAAGCCCGTTCCTCCGACTCCGATGGTCAGATTTAAACTAGCATCAATGGAGCCACTAACTAAAAATACTCTTTTGGCTGCTCCAGGCGTACCCTTGATATTGGCCGTGCCTTTTCGGAATAAAATCAAGTCTTCATGATTCTCTTCAGTGGTTTCTAGTTCGACTGCATCAGCCTCTTTATCTTGCCCTTTAAAAGCATCCGTGCCATCAAAGGAAATGACGGCTCGCTTGGTGTCGTTGTGTTTTAATAAATCTACTAAGTCACTCAAACCCGTTTTGTCGTCGATTTTTCCAGCACGATCCACCTTATTGCCGGTTTTAATCTCTTGCGTGATTTCTTTGGCAATCAAATTGTTTTTATTGTCATTGGCATTATCCTCACTATCATTATAAGCCCCATAGCCTGCTTTACCAATGGCAAAACCATCACCATCCCACCAATTGGCACCTCCAATGGTTTGTTTTCCAGGCACTTTAAAGGCATCAAAACTGACTTCTTCTAAGTCATGGTTGCCTTTGATGTAAAGCCCTTTAAGTTTATTAACTTGGTCGGCTTTCAAGGATTTGATATCCGTATTATGCTCCACGGTTAAAATCCCATTATCGCCACTCTTATGACCCAACACCACATCGCCTTCCACGCCCGTGCCAATCAAAGAGACTTGCTCTGTAATCGTTCGAGCCGTGATGATTTCTTCAAAATCATTCAAGCCATTGATCACCAGGGAACGCCCTCCATGAATATGAGCTCGTTCCAAATCAGGTGTGGTGCCTGCATTCAGGGTCACCACCGTGCCTTTATTGGTTGTTGCCGGATTACCCCCAATTTGAAGGGTTTCTAAATCATCGGCATCGGTCACCGTCAAGGTATTGATGTGAGCGCCTTCCTCTGTTCCCACATTGACGCTGACCACATCCTCATTGATCTGTAAATTGGCTGCCTTCACCTTGGGGGCGGTCACGCTTCGCACATCTTTGACATGCAACAACGCTAACGTGGTCAACTCTGGTAAGGATAATGCATCGGGACCGATGATGGTCAAGGTTTTGTCTTGATCTTTTTTGCCATCCGCTTTCAAACTATAGACATTTTTTAAAGCACTCAAATCAATGGTGGCTTCAGAGCCTCCCAAGTCAATGGTGAGATCCTCCTCATAAGAAGCCAAGGCTGATAAGGTCAGCTCGGTTCCTTTGTCTAAATCAATCTTATGATCGGGAGCATGATCTTCATCCTCCGGATCGGGAGAACTGTCAAAAATAGTCTTCGCTAGTTTCGGTAATTTCACTGTTAAAACCTGGTCCGAACCCAACACCACTTGACTCGCAGAGTTCAATTCTGGATAATGAACATGTGTCTGTTTGTCATGGAGATTGGTCACCGATGTTAAGCTTGCAAATTTGATGGCTTTGTCGGCATCTTCTCCATCCCCATGCGTGATGTCTAAATCCCCATAAATCAACGTGATGTTGGCCACCCATCCAATCAGCTCATCCACTTCCGTAGCTGATAAATCCTTCGTATTGATCTCGAAATCTCCCGTGAATTCCGTTTTGCTGGCCAGCTGACGCTTCGTGGCTTCCCAACCCCCGGATGAGGTGATGGTGACATTCCCGCTGTGGAAGCCTCCTTCGCCTAAGCTTTCTTCTAAGTCCTCTTTGACTTGAGCTAATTGCGTTTCAATCTCCTCTTTCAGTTTGTCTAAATCCGCCTGAGATAAAGCACCACTAGCCGCCGTGGCCAAGGCAGTCTCTAATTCGGTGAGCTTCGCCTGAAGACTCGCTAAGGCCGTATCCAAAGCCGTTTTCTGAGCTGCTGCTAATGTGGTTTGTAAATCCGACTTCAACTGGTCGATATCGGCTTGCGTCAAGTTATTGGCGGCTGCCTGGGTTAAGGCCGTTTGTAATTTGGCAATCTCCCCATTGAGGGCCGTCTGGGCGGTTTGTAAATTATTGCCCAAAGTCGTACTCACACCAGCGACTGCCGTTTGGATATCTCCTTGGATACTACTGCGAATATTTCCAATCTCAGTATTGAGCGAACTCACCTGAGAGGCCACCCCTTGCAGTGTCTGCACTTGGGTGGTTAATGTCGCTATCTGACTGTTCAAGTCATCAAAGCGATCATCATAGTTTTTACAGCCTGCGGCGACTATGGCAGCAACTGTAACGAGCATAACAATTCGTTTCATATAAAAAATTGATTCTGATTTTTAATTATGATGTTCCCACGGAAATCAAATAGTCCATAAACTGAAAAAAGTCGATCAGAACTTGGATGAAAAAAAACATCCAAAGACCATTTCAAAAACGGGATAACTGAAAAAAGAGGGAAAAGAGAGCGTTTTCTAGTAGGATACCTATAGCTAGAAAAGTAGTAGTTTACTGCATTTTCGGGGGGGGGGGGGGGGGATTCTTAGTTGACGCATGTGAACATCTTATCCGATAACTTTAAGGCATCAAATATCGTGCCATAAAAATAGCATCACGTACTATCTAGTTGCTATTTGGAAATGAAAGTAAGGGAATTTGATTTACAATGTCCTATTTTAATTCGACTTAAAATTTATTTGGAAAGAAATTTAAATTTGTCATTGTAGAAAAAACATTCATTAACATTTTAAAACGCATCTCAAATCCTTACATCATCTAATATTAAAGTTTTCTTTGAGTTCCTTAGTTAGGTCCCATTCTAGTTACGATTCCTTAAAATAAACCATGAGATAAATATCGAAAGTACCTCAAGATCGGACAACTTTTAGGTTCCAGGTATTATCCAATACACTTTAATTCTGAAAAAGCATTGAAGAAATAATCGTTTCATGCGAATAATGTTAACATCAAATTCTATTGATACGGACTAATTAGTACTACATAAAGAAATAAAAAAGGGGACTTCAATTTGAAACCATGGGAAGATTCGTCAACAAACTAAAGATTTCATGAGACTTATTTATATACATCCAATTTATCTATTACCACGATTTGTTTTGACCCTATCCATTTTATTTCAAGGGGTTCATCTTACAGGGCAAAGTTCAAGTGATACAATCATTTCATTACAACCTATTGTGCTCCATTCGCTAAAAATAAATGCTATAGATCAGGAATTTCCTCAAGCGGTCACCAAAATTCAACTCTTTGAAAACCAGAATTTAACCAGTCAAGTTTCTTTGGGTGAATACATAGGTGAGATCCCTGGTATTTTTAGTCTCAATAGAAACAATTTTGCTCAGGATATTCGAATTTCAATCAGAGGATTTGGCTCACGAGCTGCGTTTGGAATTCGGGGAATCAAACTCGTTGTGGATGGTATTCCTGAAACCACTCCAGATGGTCAAGGCCAAGTAGATAATATACCGCTAGGATTATTGAAAAGTATTGAGGTTCTCCGAGGTCCATCAGCAAGTATCTACGGCAATGCTGCCGGTGGGGTGATGTATCTGACTACCATCGATAGTCTCATCAATCAAAGAGCATCCATCCGTTATACTCACGGGGCAAACAAATTGAATGCACTACAAGCAATTGTTGGAATCAAAAACGACAAAACTTCTGCTATTTTGTATCAAAGCTTAACTAATTCTGATGGGTACAGAAACCATAGCCATTTCAAACAACGAGTATTCAATGCGAAATTCGCACATCAATTCAGCAAAAAATCAATAGTTCAAGGGCAAATCAATTTTACCGATAGTCCCATTGCAGAAGATGCCGGTGGATTAACCTTATCTGAATTTCAACAAAACAGAAAACAAGCTCGGTCTCGAAATACACAATTTGATGCTCATGAAATAATCCAACACATGAAACTAGGAAGTTCATGGCGCTATCAGTTTCACAAAGATTGGACCTTCATTAATAGCGGTTATTTATCTAGGCGAGATTTTTACGGCCAGCTCCCATTTGTCAACGGAGGCATTGTTTCATTGGATCGTTTTTACTACGGACTCAATAGCAGGTTGTCCTACCAAAAACAACATGTTGAAATGCAACTTGGTGTGGAATACAATCACCAAGATGATGTTCGACAAAGGTTTGAAAATTTAGATGGTTTGCAAGGAAAGAAAACTTTTAATCAAACCGAATCATTCACTTCCGCTTCTTTTTTTGGGACGGGGTTACTGAAATATAATGACTTCACTATTCATGGAGGATTAGGATATAACCGACAAACAATTGGTGCTAGCTCTATAGAGACAACTAATTTATTTCAATCATTGAATCCAAATATCGGTGTCGGACTTTCTCTTGGAAAGAGTCTATTGTTTGCACATCTTTCAAGCAGTTTTGAAACACCTACTCTAAGTGAATTTTCTGCCAATAGATTGAGAGAAGGATTAAATTTCGATTTAAAAGCCAATAAAGCATGGAACTATGAAATTGGATGGAAAATGCAACGATCATTAACACAATTGGAATTGGTCTTATTTCATATCAATACCTCTAATGAAATCATACCCTATGAAGATGCTTCTTTTCCCAATCGTGTTTTCTACAGAAACAGTGGTGAAACCGTTCGAACTGGTATTGAGCTATTCTATAGGCAAGGATTCAAGCATCTAGTTGGCAGAGTTGCTTACTCTTATTCAAATATTATTTTTCGAGATTATTTTTTAAACGGAAGTGATTTATCAGGAAATCGTCTTCCCGGTCTTCCAATGCAACAACTGAATTTTCAATTACAGAGTCATGATTTGGGACCATGGACATTGAAACTTAAAGGATCTTTAGTTGGAAAATTATACGCTGATGATGCCAATGAAGTGGAAATTGATTCTTATCAAGTGTATGACCTTTCTGGAAATCGCACATTAAGAGCATTCAATAGTCAACTCAACATTGCTCTTGGTATTCAAAATTTATTTCAAGAACATTACAATGATAATGTTCGAATCAATGCTTTTGGAAAGCGTTTTTATGAACCTGCACCATTGAGAACATACTACATAGGTATCAACTTGGAAATTTAAACTCCAGCCACCTATGACTTTTCCAATACAAAATCGTGTGTAACCTAAAGTTTTCATTTTTTACTTCAACTTTATTATTGATCTCCACCAGTTGTGGCTTGCTTGACAAGCAATATTATCACAAACTAGCTTCTCATTATAATCTTCTTTATAATGGTCGGAAATCACTCGAACTTGGGATTGAAAAGATGAAACAAAATCAAGTTCCAAACTTTTACGAGATTTCGATTCTCCATAAATCTTATTCCAATGAACAAAACCGATATTTCTCATTTGCCGAAAATAGAGCCTCCACTATTTTAGAGTTGCACACGATGAACGATGTGCCACTTTGGGAACAAAAACATATCATTGAAGCACATATCATGCTTTTAAAGTCCTGTTATTTACAAAATAAAAAAGCTCCCAATCTTGCCCTACTAGAACAATTTGAATTCCAAAAATTAGAGCCCCCTTTGGATTTTGAACTGTTTTATTGGACCATTAAGGCTTTCATTAATGATGGTCAAAATCAAAAAGCAATTGAAATGACCAAACAATTCAAAAATTTTGATTTTATAAACAATCAAGAAGATGTCAAATTACAAAAATTAATTGCCCAAGCATATCTTAATGAAAAAGATTATCACCAGGTATCAGTAGAACTTAAGAATATTTTAGGAAATGAAGAAAAACATCCATTCCGTATCCAGTACAACTATGCTCAGGTTTTAGTTCAATTAAATCAAACAAATGCTGCAATAAACTATTTCGAGCATTTAGCCAATCAAACATCAAATCATCTTTATGCACTCCAAGGAAAATTAGCTCTCATCGAATCAAATCAAAATGTATCGAAAGAATCTTCATTATTCTTATACAATGAATTATTGAAAAACAAACGTTTTAAAAAATTCAATCATTATGTATACAACAGATTAGGAACATATCATTTCAATCATCAACAGTTCCAAGAAGCCAAAGATTTTTTTCAGCTCTCCAATCATTCTCAATACATTGATCGATTCACATACCAAAACAACCTCCAATCTATCTATCGATTGGAGCTAGAATCTGAAAACTTTATCAACGCTTTAACATCACTGAACGAAATAATCAATAATGAAGAGCCAAAAAATTCGTTATTAGAGCAGCAAAAACATCTAGTCACTATAGTGGAACTTGATAAAGAAACCCAGATGATCGCCGATTCGATTCATCTAGCAACAATGGATGAAATTGAATTAAAGTCGCATTTTGATCAAAATCTTGAAACACTTCTCTCTCAATCTCTAAACCAACAATTCACTGAAGGGCAAAAAGTTGCATCTAATCCCATAGTAGAAAACAAACCTCTGGGTTTTTTGGATCCTTCTGATGCATTTAACGAGCAGTGGGGAGAAAGACCCAATGTTGATAACTGGAGATATAGTGCATCTTTGATAGGAAGTTATCAGCATCGCATTGATTTTTCATCTGATAGCATCAATTCCCAAGAAAAAGAAATCCTTTGGAAAGAATATCGAACCAAGTTCAATCAACTGAAAAGTGATCAGGTTCCAATCAACCAAAGAATGGCAAACAAAACCATAGACCTGGTTCATTTGTATCTCTTATTTGGGTTGAAAGAACAGTCCCTTGTATTGTTGGAAAAACGGAAGCCTTATTTTTTGAATGCAGCATTGGAAGATTCGTTCACCGAGATAAAAAACAAAATTCATAACCTCAAGTAAAGTTTGTCAAACCAAAGTCATAGTTTTATTGACTCACAAGATTCTTTAAATTTTTAATTTTATGAGGAAAATAATTTCTTAGATGTCAATCAAGTTTCAAACCAAATTAAACAAGCAAACATTAATTAAGGGAAATCTCATATCAAAATCAAACATTCACATTGATGGAAATATCAAAGGCAATATCAAAACAAATGGAAAAATTCATTTGGGAGAAAATTCAAAAGTTAAAGGAGATATTCAAGGCCACTCATTAGATATCGAAGGAGGTATCGAGGGCAATTTAATTGCTCAAACAAAAATTTCACTATCAGAAACTGCAGTTGTCAAGGGAGACTTATGCTATACTAATCTGAGCATCGAACAAGGTGGTCGCCTCAAAGGAAAATGTAATGTCTCTGAATTGGTGTCTTCTGATTGAATTTCCTTAATGAATCATTCCTATAGAAATTGGCTTTTATTCAGCAGTTTGGTTTTTCAAGTGGCCTTGGTCATGTTTTTAAGTGTTCGTTTGGGACTATGGCTAGACAATAGGTACCATCATGAAGACAATATATATACCCTTGGACTCGTTACCATTGGAATGATTGTCATCATTATCAGTATCTACAGACAAACCAAAAAATTTAAATAATTGTCTAAATTCTTGACCTATTTTCTGTTGCTAGTTATGTGCATTTTTCTCATAAGTGGATGGACGCACCATTTCTATTTATCCACTAGGAATTTACTTCCTGTGGTACCAAGTATATGGGTGAGTTACTTGATTCATGGAGGGATTCTGATCATATCTTTTGGATTATTACATTTTGTTTTAAAAATGAGTATCCAACTTCCATTACTAATTTATTTTGGGATTCTCATCCTAAAAATTGTCCTTTACTTTATGTATTTCAAACCTAGGTTTCTGATGGATAATGAAATTTTTGATTGGGAAAAATGGACTTTCTTTACTCCTTTATTCATTGCAATAAGCCTTTTTATAGGAGGACTTCATCTTTTTGGCGCCAAATCTCTGTGACTATTTTAACTGAATCAAAACCTATTAAGTTTTTGAGACCAAAATTTCAGAATATCATGAAGTTTTTCACCTTGAAGTCTCTGAGCTATAAAATAAATTAACATTTAATGTCTTCTTTTGATTGTCCTTAAAACATAATTCCTTTATTTTGCTATGAAAAGTATTGACAGTTTTTCGATGAAATTTTCCGGCACATCATTTTTACTTCTCATCGTCTTATCCTTGAGTTTCACATCATGCCGTTTCTTAGAAAGTATTTTTGGAGGCAATGCTGAAAATCAAAGTAAATCACTCAAACGGCATTCACTTGGTGAAGGCCTTGTTTTTATTAAAGGAGGCTCCTTTACTCAAGGATTGGTGGAAAATGATGTTCTCAATGAGTGGAATCAAAGGCCCACTCAACAGCAAGTCATGTCTTTCTATATGGATGAAAGTGAAGTAACCAATGCCATGTATTTAGAATATATCAATTGGTTAAAAGAAGTTTTTCCAAGTTCTAATCCGCTTTATAAATTAATTCACGAAAGTGCTCTGCCCGACACTTTAGTTTGGAATAGTCCTTTGGGGTATTTTGATGAACTCACACAATATTATTTTCGAAATCCTGCTTATGCTGAGTATCCTGTAGTTGGTGTCAGTTGGCTCCAAGCAGTTCAATTTGCCGAATGGCGAACCGATCGGTTAAATGAAGCCATTCTCATCGATCAGGGATTTTTAAATGAAGATCTAAAAGATAATCCGATACCCGAACGAGCCTTTAATTCTTCTGTTTTTTTAAAAGCTCCTGAATCTCTATTTCACCAAGAAAGCGATCAACTATTAGCTCCGTTTGATGATGTTGACATAGACAATCCTATCGATTTATTACCTCGTCTTGAGTCGGGATTACTTCAGCCAAAATTCAGATTGCCAACAGAAGCTGAATGGGAATTTGCAGCACTACCCAATCAAAATAGAATCAAATCATCTGTTTTACCAAGAAGTTTAACCCCTAAATCGAGAGTTCGTCAATATGGAAGTTCCAACAATCGTTTTTTAGCCAATTTCAAATTAAGACAAGGAAACTATGAAACCCCTTCCGATGTTGCAACAATCACCACTCGAATCAAATCATTTCCCGCAAATGATTTTGGATTATACGATATGGAAGGAAATGTATCTGAATGGGTGTTGGATATCTATCGACCTGTCGTAGACAATCAAGAAAGTGATTTAAACTACTTCAGAGGAAACACCTTTATGAAAGAAGTTATAGGACCTAATGGAAAGATCACACTCGTTCCTAATGATCGTTTTCGTATTGATACGCTTCCTAATGGCAGACCCATTGTTGAATCCCTGCCTGGAGAAATACAATATACCCCTATTGGTGATGCTGAAACATTTATGAGAACCAACATCGATAATCCTAGTCCTATGAGACATAATGATGGTGATGTTGAATCGTCTATTTTCTACCGTTATGGAGAAGAACTCCAATACCATGATACCGACCCTATGTATAATTCTCCAAGACATGTTCAAGTGACTTTTGATCAAAATGGTCAAATCATTAGAGGATATGATTCTTCAAATTATCGAACCACCTTGATATCTGATCAATCAAGAGTTTATAAAGGTGGATCCTGGAAAGATAGAGCTTACTGGCTAGATCCTGCTAAAAGACGACTCCTACCACAATATTTATCAACCAACTCCATTGGGTTTCGATGTGCCGTTTCTAATATTGGCTCAAATAGCAGAGGAGGGTTCCTTTCTCGTCGTTAAAAAGCATCGAGCTTTATTGTCTGGCTATCGTTTTAGATTCTAATTCGTTGTTGAATCTTCAAAGACTACTCTAGATAATTTTAATTCATGATTCATCTATCCGATCTCCATGATAGATTTAAAAAATCCACGGGAGTATCCATTGATACTCGTACACTAAAAAAAGGAAATCTTTTTTTTGCGCTCAAAGGAGAGAAATCTGATGGGCATCAATTTATCAATCAAGCGATCTCCAAAGGATGCTCTTATGTCGTGGCTGAGGTCGGAAAAATCAAAAAATCTAGCAACAAAATACTATATGTTCAAAATGTTCTTCAGTCACTACAAAATTTGGCCAATTATCATCGAACTTATGGCTCTGATGCCACTATTGTTGCTATTACTGGGAGTAATGGAAAAACAACGACTAAAGAATTGATCAAATCAATACTCGAAACTACATATGATATCATTGCAACCGAGGGAAATTACAACAATCATATTGGTGTTCCATTAACCCTTTTAAAATTGACGAAAGAAACAAAATTTGGGATCATTGAAATGGGTGCTAGTGCCGTGGGTGAAATTGCATTGCTCTGTCAAATTGCAGAGCCTGATTATGGATACATCACCAATTTTGGCAAAGCACATCTCGAAGGTTTTCAAAGTCTTGAAGGTGTTATCAAAGGGAAAACAGAACTCTATCAATATTTAATCAAAAACCAAAAATGTATTTTGATTAATCAAGATGATCCCATTCAAAAGAAATACATTGATAACTATAAATTGGTTTATTCATTTGGTATCCAAAAAGAAAGTTTCGAACTAGTTTACTGCTTGGATGATCAAACAAAAACAGTAACAGTGACCTATAGAAGCCTTGTATTTAAAACCCATCTTCATGGCGCATACAACTTTCCTAATGTCGCTGCGGCCATCAATTTAGGTCTTATTTTTAATGTCCCTTTACAAAACATCGGAATCGCTTTGGATCGATATGAACCTCAAAATAATCGCTCTCAAAAAATAAAAATTCAAGGTGTTGCGATTTTTCTTGATGCTTATAATGCAAATCCCGATAGCATGCAAGCATCTTTAGAATCGTTTTTATCTATGAATCAAACTAAAGCCGGCGTTGTACTGGGTGATATGCTTGAATTGGGAGATTTTCAGCAAAAGGAACATCAAATCATTCTCGATCGTTGTGTGGATTCTGACTTGAATTTCATTTATTTGGTGGGAAAAATTTTTCCGAATTGCAAGTTTTCCGATCCTAGAATCAAAACATTCGAATCGGCTCAAAATGTTGTCGGTTCCTTATGGAACATCATGAATCAACAAAAAATAAAATATCTTTTGCTCAAAGGCTCTCGTAAGATAGCTCTCGAACAAATTGCTCATGAACTAAAAAAAATAAATGGCTCATAGCCTGAGATTCTACTTTTAAACGATACCATGTTCAACGCTATCATCTGCAAATCCTTATCATTCTTTCTGATATTTTAAAAATCATACAACATCCCAATGTTTTACAGAAGAAAACTCATATTAGCCTTGATGGAACAATTAGGAGGGCATTTGGATGAATTACACATTCAAAAACTTTTATTCTTAATCACAAGAAACCAAGATCATCCTTCATATGATTTTGTTCCCTGTAAATATGGATGTTATTCATTTACTGCATCTTCAGATTTAAATAAAATGGTGGAAAAAGGATTCCTTACTGAGAAGAATAATAGCTAGTCGCTCCTTAAAAATCCCAAATGTAGCCTCCAGTCCTTTTATATGGGGGATAGCATGGTTCCATTCTAGTTTTTAAATCTGCAAGGAAATGCGTCTCTTGGTCTCAAAA
>JAPORT010000067.1 GCA_026710085.1 Flavobacteriaceae bacterium
CCAAATCAGTCAGCATTCCTATGGGTTCCGCATCGGCGGTCTATTCCGTGGCGACCGTGGGCGATGCCATCGACGAGCCGGACGGCGCGGTGACGGTGACTGTGGCGAGCGGTTCCGGCTATACCGTCGGCAGCCCGTCAACGGCGAGCGTGATGGTCAACGACGACGACCTGCCGGTTGTCACCATTACCAGCGGTGCATCGTCGGTGACGGAGGGCACGGCGGCAAGCTTCACGGTGACCCGCGCCGGCCTGACGACGGCGGCGCTGACGGTGAACGTCAATGTCGCGGATGTCGCGGGCAGCGACTTCGTGGCGTCGGACGACGAAGGCGCGGACACGGTGACGATCCAGGCGGGACAAGCCTCGGCAGCCTACAGCGTCGCCACCGTGGCGGACAGCGTGGTCGAGGCGAGTGGAAATGTGATAGTGACCGTATCGACAGGCACGGGCTATACCGTCGGTAGTCCGCCATCCGCGAACGTGATGGTTAACGACGACGATACTGCTGCCGTGCTCATCAACGGCGCGGACAGCAACATCACGCTTTCAGTCGGCGAGGACCGCGGCACCGCCACCTACACCATCCGGCTCGACAGCCAGCCGAGCCACAATGTCACGGTCACAGTGAGTTCGTCCGCGGAAACGGCGGCCACTGTGAACAAGGCGGGCGGCTCGGCTGGCAAGACGCAGACGCTCACTTTCACGCCGAGCGGCACCGGCGCGTGGAATGTCGCGCAGACCATCACTGTCACCGGTGTCAACAACACTAGCGACGACGCCAACAACCGGCGCACTTCGCTGATCACCCACACGGCGGCTTCGAGCGACGCCAATTACAGCGGCATCACCATTCCGACCGCCACAGTCACGGTGACCGACGACGACACGCCCGAACTGACCGTGTCGGCACAGGGCGGCGTCACAACCGTCAACGAGAACGGCGCCGCCGCGACGATCATCGTCACCTCGAATATTCAAGTCGACGGCTCAATCGACTACGGCCAGCCGAGCGTGTCCACGGGCGGCGCCGTCAGTGCCGACGAAACGACTATTGCTGGCGGCAACACGAGCAACACCTATACCGTCAGCGCGAGCGACAACAACCGCGACGAGGCCGACTGGTCGATCACCACCGGCATTGCCGCCGGCACTGGCTACACACTCGGCTCGCCGAGCGCCGTCATGCTCACTGTTCGCGACGACGACCCGACGGTCGTCTCGCTCGCTGGCGGTGGCCGCGTGTTCGAAGGCGAGGGGACGACATTCACGGTCACGCTTGGTCGCGACCTCGCCGCCGGCGAGATCATTGACGTGCCGCTGGCCATCACCGGTGCTGGCATCACCCCGAGCGACTGGCGTTTGGCGCTTGCGAGCGGCATGGGTCTCAACACAGGCGTGACGCTGAATGGCGCCAACACGGCCACGCCGCAGCTTCGCTTCGCAGGCGCCGGCGCGCGCACGGCGACGCTGACGCTGACCGCCGAGGCGAGTAGCGGCGGCAAGACAATACGAGTGGAGCTAGGACCGGATGGCAGCGGCGCCAACGGGTTTGATCGCAGCGGTCTTGGCACCAACGTCGGCGGCGGCGCGGACCCGCACGCCACGGCTCTTCGAATCATGCTGGTGGTCACTGCCGATACCGTCGTCAACGACCGCGACTTCCTCGCTTTTGTGCGTGCCCCTGGCGAAACTTCGGCATCTAGGCGGACTGAAGGCTCGCGTCTGACGCTGTCCGTCCACCGTATCGCCTTCACGTCCGACAACAACAACCTGCACACGCCAGACGACTGGGGATTTCGGCTCTGCTTCACCGGCGCCGCGACGCCCGGCGCGGACTTTTCGGTCAGCCACGGCGGCGGGCGCACATCGCTCGATCAAGAGGGCTGCACACGGACGAACAGCGCCGAGGACGGCACCGCGTTGCCCGCGCGACTGAGCGTCGCGCGCTTCTACATCAAGCTCTTGCACGACGATTTGGACGAGGGCGATGAGCGCGTTGTCGCGACCTTG
>JAPORT010000032.1:0-2825 GCA_026710085.1 Flavobacteriaceae bacterium
TGCGCCTACAGCCCAGTGGATCGTGGGCCTCTTGCAGCGGATGGTGGCCATCCTTCGGAAAGAAAATCCAGACATCAAGATTTATTTTCGAGCCGATGCCGGATAGAGCCGTGCTTCCCTGTATGCCTTGGTACGACGCATGGGAGCCGGTGATGGCCTTGGCATCCCCAAGAACAAGCGGCTGGCTGCAAAGGTTTAAAAGATGGAAAAACATGTCAAAGAAACCGATGTTCAAAGGAGAGAAAAACACATCGACTGGCAAGCCTTTGAGTATCAAGCCGAGAGTTGGTCTTATTCGGAGCGAATGATGGTGACAATAGGTGTTTTGCTTCAAGGATGTCCCACCATGATTTTTGGGCGATCCGTTGTCGATGGATGCTCAGCATCATGGCCTACCATATAACGATCGATGTTCGAGCACAGATCGAAGTGCTGGAAAAGCAGGAACAACAACGGAGTCCAGTCACATCACGAGAGGCTGCTCATCAAGAGGTCCTTGTGAGTGAAAAGGGCGTCAAAGAACGACCATGGCTCCAACCATTAAAAACAGCCAAGAATTGGCAGATCGACAACATTCGGTTGTTTTTATTGAAGATAGCAACCATTGTCTACATCAAAAAATCGAGCATGGTGATTCCATGTTCCAAGAGTTTGGTGCATCAGAAACTATTCCATCATCTATTGTTCCTATAGCGGGACCATCCGCAAATTCTTTTTTCTTCTCTTTGTTCATGAATGGGGATGGCCATGGGGTCAAACCTGGCCTTGAAAGGACAAAACACGGTCGAAATAGTCGCCAATCACGCTTTTTGAGGGAACATAGGCAACCCATGAAGAAGATTCCAAGGACTGATTGGTTGAAAAAGTATCCAAAAGCATCTCACGCTCAAATGCTCATGTTGTTGACACTCTTGAATAAGGTGTGTGAATAATTCGGGTCTACATAAGAAGTCATTTTTCTATCTAACCACCTCCCATTCAACTGATGATTTCAAACTTTCTTTGACGATGTACCCCTCTTGAATCTCAAATGTTGTGATTCGTTGGTTTTTCTCAGCCCCCCTAAACCCATTATGTTGATTGAATTATTGCGATATAGTAAAGAGTTTTGATTTGTTAAGGGTGTTTGTGATACCTCTTATGTGAGTTTGTTGATTCTATGCAATTTATTGTATAAACCCAAAAGACTTGACAATTAACAAAGTCAATAAAACAAACAGAAAGCCTACTGCAATTCGTATCCATTTGATATTAATTTTTTGAGCATTTATATCGTTTTGTATAGGTTCTACGCGACGTTTTGAAGTTTGTTAATATCATTCCCAAGATGATTGATTTCTATTTTAATTCCATGAACTTCGGTATAGGTATCATTAATCTTATCTGTTAATTCTTTGTGGTTTCTTTCTATAAGTTTTTTTAATTCTTTTAGATCGTCTTTGATTTCTTTCATTTTGATCTATTTTTGATGTATATCAATCTTATCTCTCAATTCCTTTGCATTCACTTGCAATTGCTCTTCACTGGCCTTGCCCGTTGGCACTTGATGGTAGGTCTTTTGTATCGATTGCAACTGAGCGATATAAGAGCCTCTAAGTCGGATTCAACCTACCTCACTTAAAGCATTGAATAGTTGTATTTCGATATTCACATTAAGCCATCGCAAGGCTATGAACTCCATAATCCCAATAGGTTCATATTCTGAATATCTTAATAATTTAGTCCCTTTTAGGTGTTCGTCTTAGAGCAATTTTTGAGAATAGTATTTCATTTTGAACTTAAAACGACTCAGAAATAAATCAAATTATAATTCTACTGTAAGCGATAAAAAATTTTTCTGATGTGCTTATAAGCCACTCAAATAATTCCTCCTGTATTTTTACATCGGCAATGTTTTCAACATACTTGTACGATCTAATTCTTGAATCTGGAGATTCTGGTAATGGCTCCCAATGTACTCCCGTGTCGATTAAATCTTCGAATTGGGCTTTACTTTCGTAAAATCGTTTGTATAATCTCATGTTATTGGTGATATAAAACTCGACACTAATTTTTTTACTTCTACTAGCATATCTTTTCAACGCCACTCTGATACTAGGCTCATTTGGGATTTTAACATCGATGTAAAGGCGTGGTTTTGGTTCAACATAATAATCTAAACATGTTTTACTCCTACGGTTTACAACATAGTCTTTAAAGTTTTTCCAAAACTCAAATTGGATTGATTCAGTATTAGTCATACGTAGTTGTGATTTAAGGTAGGAAAAATAATTGAAGCCATCAGAATTAGAACAGCCGTTTCAGTGATGTCTTACTGAATTCTATTTTTCCTTCAATTTTCAGATATGAAGCAAAGACAACTTCAAGGTGGTCAACGAAGCCTTCAAAGAACGTCACAGTATCCAAGAAGTCGCTCGTTGTTTTGAAGTGTATCGTATCTAATAGTCACTTGAAAAAAGAGTTTAATCGACGATCCGAAGGTTTGTTTCATTGTTCGAATGCTTGAAAATTCGAGGATTAGAAACAAAAAAAGTGGGGTTCAAGTGACCAAATCATTGGCCAACAGAGCATGGACATGGAGTTCTAAAAAACTGATGATGCCATACTCTATAGCAGAACGTCGTCAGATGGTAGACTGATCTTCTACTCGAAGCATTGTTAGACCATGTACTTGATGATCGTTGGATCTTAGTGGCTGGCACGGTCAAGTCATCGGATCTTCCGAATTTCACGGACCATGAGTGGAGCGGATCAAGAGAGACATTATGCTTTGTCTTTTTTCTGTGCTCGACGGATACTCATGAGGCATTTACAATTCAAACAAC
>JAPORT010000032.1:2991-19116 GCA_026710085.1 Flavobacteriaceae bacterium
ATGAATGTCTTAGAAGCAAGACTTGACCTCTGTACCATCATCGACATTGATCATCGTTTTGTGATCGGATTTCATCTTTCCCATACCATGCACATGGACTTGTGTTTTGAAGCGCTCTATTAAGTTATCGAACATGATGGTTGTCCTCAAAGACGCCATACCGATCAAGGTAGTCGATTGACTTTGAGAAAATCAATGAGTACTATCACTTGTTTTTCTATTCTGTTAAGGACAGATGAAAAAGGCAGAGCGACGGATAATGTCTTGATTGAACGATAGTGGCATTCGGTCAAACAAGAAGTTACTCCTAACCCTTTGATGATGGTTTAGAATGCAACAATAAATTAGAAAAATACTTTCGACTAGATCATGATGATAGGCCTCATTAGAGTATCCCATATCAAACGACCGTCGATCGTTACCAAGAAATCAATCAAAAGAAACCATCATGAACCATCAAAAAAACAAAAATTCATTTTGAATCGGAATGGCGCTTTTTGAAGCCTAAATTCCAAACAAAAACACAAGTTGTAGATGACTTAAATTTGACTAGTAACTGTCCTAACAATCGAGCCCACTTCATGATATGGTTTGTAAAAAAGAATGAGCACTTAATTTATTGATTATGAAAAAAATACTAATAGGAATGATTTTATTGATGTTTGTTTTTGCGTGTAGCAAAGATGATAACGATGATGAATTAAAAGAATTGCAAAGGCAATTGACGGAACTACAATCGAAAATCGGAGCTATTGAAAAAGAAAAATCTGATTTACAAAGTCAACTAAACACACTACAAAATGAGAAATCAGATAATGAGGAAGAACTTGAAAAGTTAGAAAAGGAATTACAAGAGTTGCGAAAGGAACTAGAAAGTTTTGTTTTGATCAGAGAGCAAAACGGAGTAACTATTAAAATCAATCCAGCCTATCAACAACAAAATCCTTTAGAAAATCTGGTTGGAAGAGAAGTTGAATTTGAGGAGAAAACATACACGATTGTCGATGAGGCTATGTTAAGACAAATGATTGAAAACGAACAAGATGTGTCGCTTGCCGTTACGACTATGGTTTCTAGTATGTTGAGTTTATTTAATGATGCATCGTCATTCAACCAGGATATTGGAAGTTGGGATGTGAGTAATGTAACAGATATGGGAGGAATGTTTTCGTTTGCGACATCGTTCAACCAAGATATTGGAAGTTGGGACGTGAGTCGTGTCATCGATATGGGGTCAATGTTTGTGTCAGCAACTTCATTCAACCAAGATATTGGTGATTGGGATGTGAGTAATGTCTATAATATGGGAGGAATGTTCTTTGGAGCCTCATCTTTTAACCAAGATATTGGTGGTTGGGATGTGAGTACGGTGAATAATATGATTAGTATGTTTCATGGAGCTACATCATTCAATCAAGAGATTGGTCAGTGGAATTTAATGAACTTAACGGACATGTCAGGAATGTTTAGGGAAGCTGCCTCATTCAATCAAAATGTAGGTGATTGGGAATTGATCAGTATAAAGGATATGTCGGAGATATTTTATGAAGCTGCCTCATTCAATCAAGACATCAGTAGATGGAAAGTCGGGAGTGTAGTGGATATGTCCAGGATGTTTTACAAGGCGACTTCCTTCAACCAAGATATCAGTACTTGGAATGTCGGAGATGTAACGAATATGACTGAGATGTTTTTTGAAGCAACATCTTTCAATCATGATATCAGTAGCTGGGAGGTTAATAAGGTCACTGTATGCAATAGATTTTCTCAGAATTCCAAACTTATAGAGACCTTCCATCCAACGTTTAGGAATTGCAATTCAAGTTAAATGCTTATCGATAATCAAACTTGAAATCGAAAATAAACGATATCACCGTCTTGAATAGTATATTGTTTGCCTTCGATTCTTAATTTTCCGACTTCTCGGATTTTTTGAATTGATGGATAATGTTCAAAGTCATGATATCCTACGACTTCTGCTTTGATGAATCCTTTTTCGAAGTCTGAATGAATCTTACCTGCTGCTTTTGATGCCTTGGTTTCTTTTTTAATCGACCATGCCCGCACTTCTTGTTCTCCTGCCGTAAAAAAAGTAATCAAGCCGAGAAGTTCATGAGCTTTACGGACCAATGTCACAGCCCCCGGTTCCTTTAATGAGAGTTCCTCTAGAAAAAATTGACGCTCTTCATGATTTTGAATGTCATTGATTTCTGCTTCAATACTAGCAGCCAAAACCACGATTATTGGATTGAATTCTTTTTTGATATTTCTAAATTTTTCGACATAATCATTAGTGGTTGAAGCATCGGATTCATTGACATTACATAAGTAAATATGAGGTTTATCTGTAAGAAGTTGTAAGGGTTTGATATAATGTTCATAATCCTGAGGGTCAATATCGAAATGGATGGCCTTATTTGATTGTTCAAGATGATTTTTGAGTTTGGTTAATATTTGTTTTTGAGCAACAGCTTCTTTGTTGCCTACTCGAGCAGCGATATGAACTTTTGAGATTCGATTTTCAACTGTTTCAAGATCTTTGAGCAATAACTCTGTTTGAATAATTTCATCGTCTCGAATCGGATCGACATGATTTTCAACATGAGTTACATTTTTATCATCAAAACATCGCAGAACATGAATGATCGCATCGGTTTGGCGAATATTAGCCAAAAACTGGTTGCCTAAGCCTTCACCTTGACTTGCTCCTTTGACTAATCCAGCAATATCAACGATTTCAATGGTTGTCGGCGTGATTTTTTTTGGGTTGACTTTTTGAGCAATCAATGTTAACCGATCATCACGAACTTGAACCATTCCATAATTGGGTTCAATAGTACAAAACGGAAAATTTGCACTTTGAGCTTTGGAATTTGACAAGCAATTAAAAAGAGTGGATTTTCCAACATTAGGAAGTCCAACAATACCTACTTTCATTTAAAAAATGGGATAGAATAATTAAAGCAATCAATCCTTAGGATGCATGAACTTCTGTTTTCCAAGCAACTGGTCATCTGTTTCAATTCGATCTTCATCGGGCACACAACAATCGACAGGACAAACGGCTGCACATTGAGGTTCTTCATGAAACCCTTTACACTCGGTACACTTATCAGGGACGATAAAATAATACTCATCAGAGATGGGCTTTTGAAAGGTATCGGCATCTGCCAAAAGACCGTTTGGAAATGTCACGTTTCCTTCAAGGGAAGTTCCTTCGCTATATCGCCAATCTTGTGCTCCCTCATAAATAGCAGTGTTTGGACATTCCACTTCACATGCCCCACAGTTGATGCAATCGTCTGTTATGATGATAGCCATTGTTGACCTAATCCTTAGGTTTGCAAAATTAAATTGAAACTTTGAAATATAGAAGCTCGAATTCTAATTTGAATACATTGGATAAAATTCATGCCCTCGTAGCACTCGGGGAATATATCAATAATCGTTTTCATTCAAATAATACAAAATCGAGTTTGATTACTAAAGTATTACTTGAATCCTTTAATAGAAATCAATGGTTTACTGAAAATTACGTGATCTATGCTTTAAAAAAATATGCCACATGTTTTACTGTTGAAAAACTAAAAAATTGGTTGAGCTCTTACAACTTGAGTCTTCAAAAGAAAAAAAATATTGGTTTGATTTTACCCGGAAATATTCCTGCAGTAGGATTTCAAGATGTTCTTTGCACTTGGCTTTCGGGACATCATCCTCAAATTAAATGTTCTTCTAAAGACGATCAGCTGATTCCTTTTCTGTGCCGATTGATCGAAAAAAAAATTAAAAAATCTTGTTTTGAGTTTGTTGAAAAACTAAAGAATTACGATGCCGTGATTGCTACTGGAACCAATCATACCATCCATCATTTTGAATTCTATTTTAGAAACATTCCGAGAATTCTTCGGAAAAACAGGACTTCTGTAGCTATCATAAAGGGAGATGAATCAGATGAAGAAATTGTCCAATTGGGTAATGATTTATTTATGTATTATGGTTTGGGATGTCGAAATGTTTCGAAAATATATTTTCCAGAAAATTATGATCTGAAAAACTTTGTCCCAAAACTCAAAACAGATGATGATCTGAAACAGTCCTCTAAATTTCATAACAACTATACCTATCAAAAAGCCATTCATTTTCTTCAAAACAGACCCTTTATCGATGGAGAGTTTTTTCTCTTACAAGAGAGTTGTGATGTTTGCTCCCCTATTTCGGTTATTTATTATGAATTTTATAAGTCCATCGATTGGATCAAGCAAGAAATGAAAAAAAAACAAAACGAAATTCAATGTATTGTTAGCAAAGATTTGGATATTAAAAATTCAATTCCGTTTGGAACCACCCAATCACCTGAATTATGGGATTATGCCGATGGTATCGATACGTTATCTTTCTTACAGAATCTATAAGGAATTAATTTCAAGAAAGTCTTTCATAGCGGTTTAATAAATAGTTGAATCAATTGATATTTAAGTGAACCATCAACACTCACCTCAGTTTTATTTCGGTTTCATTCATCAATATAATAAGGAACTAAAAATGTTTCATACCATAGTTCTTTGTTTCAAATAAATTCATTTGATGTGGTTCTATTTACGATATTTGCAAACCGATTCATGATATTCAATCATCGTTGTCAAATCATCTCAAAAAGCCTCATTCACAGCAAAACTTTTTTGAAATCAAATGAAACATAACTTTAATCCTGGCCCATCCATTTTACCCAAAAGTGTTCTTGAAAAAGTCTCTCAATCTATTGTTGATTTGGATGATTCTGGTTTATCCATTTTAGAAATCTCCCACAGAAGTTCTGCATTTAAGGAGGTATTAGAAAAAACAAAACATTTAGTTTTAGAAATTGCTGGTTTGTCAGTTACTGATTATGGGGTTCTTTTTTTACATGGAGGAGCAAGCACGCAATTTTTAAACGTAGCTGCTAACTTTCTTAACAATAAAGCAGGATACAGTAACACGGGCTCTTGGTCAGCCAAAGCCATCAAAGAAGCCAAGCATTATGGTCAGGTAATTGAAATTGCAAGCTCAGCTTTTTCTGATTATAGTTACATACCCGTTTCTTTTGATGAGGATACCTCAACGTTGGATTATGTGCATATCACAACCAATAACACAATCTACGGTACCCAATATTCTGAAATACCTGAAACAGATTGTCCTTTGATTGCTGATATGAGTTCCGATATTTTTTCTAGAACACTTGATTACCAAAAGTTTGATTTGTTTTATGCTGGAGCTCAAAAAAATTTAGGTCCCGCAGGTGTTGCTTTAGTAGTCGTCAAAAAAACACTTTTAGAAACGGTCCAACGGCAATTACCATCCATGTTGGATTATCGATTACATCTAACAAAGGAAAGCTCCTTCAATACGCCCCCTGTATTTGCGATTTATACCACCATGTTGAATTTACAATGGGTGAAAGAAAACGGAGGATTAAAAAAACTAAATAAAAAAAATAACCAAAAGGCCTCCCTACTCTATTCAGAAATTGATCGAAATGCTAAGTTTAGAGGATTTGCCAATAAAGAAGACCGAAGTCATATGAACGTCGTTTTTAATTTGGTTGACCCAACAGAAAAAGAAATATTTGATCACATATGGGAATCAGAAGGAATTGTTGGTCTCAATGGACATCGGTCTGTTGGAGGATATCGAGCCTCTATTTATAATGCATTAGATCTCAAAAGTGTTGATTTATTGGTGGACTGCATGAAACGATTTGAAAATAGATAGATGATGAAAGTATTAGCAAATGATGGTCTATCTAGTGCGGGGCAAGCTGCACTAGAAAAGGAAGGCTTCACGGTCATTACTCAAAATGTTGAGCAAAATGAATTAATCGATTATATCAATCAA
Organism: Flavobacteriaceae bacterium; assembly: GCA_026710085.1. Lineage (GTDB taxonomy): Bacteria > Bacteroidota > Bacteroidia > Flavobacteriales > Flavobacteriaceae > Bin25. The sequence continues at coordinate 8,866 of JAPORT010000032.1, forward strand.
CATGATATCATCGCTCTGCTTGTTCGCAGTGCAACTCAAGTTCCGAAAGAACTCATTGATTCTTGTTCTAATCTTCAACTCATTGGCCGGGGTGGTGTTGGTATGGACAATATTGAAGTGGCCTATGCTAAGGAAAAAGGACGACACGTGATCAATACGCCCGCAGCATCTTCTGAATCAGTAGCGGAACTCGTCTTTGCTCATCTTTTTTCAGGAGTACGCTTCCTTTATGATTCAAATAGAAGTATGCCTTTGGAAGGAGATACAAACTTCAAGAAATTAAAAAAGAATTACAGTAGCGGTATTGAACTGAGAGGAAAAACACTCGGTATCGTCGGTTTGGGACGCATCGGTCAAGAAGTCGCCAAAATTGGGTTGGGACTTGGCATGAATGTCATAGGGACGGATAAGTATCTCGATCAGGTTTCTATTGAACTCAAGATTTTTAATGGAAAAAGTATCGATGTCACGATTGAAAGCATCGATTTTGATGAACTACTCAAAGCTGCTGATTTTATCTCATTACATGTTCCAGCACAAGACAAACCGTTAATCACGGCCTCTGAATTTAAAAAGATGAAAAGAGGGGTTGGCATCATCAATGCAGCTAGAGGAGGGGTCATCAAGGAAGAGGATTTAATAGATGTACTCGATAGTGGACATTTGAGTTTTGCTGGACTTGATACATTTGAAGAAGAACCGAACCCAAATATTAAATTATTAATGCATCCAAAACTTTCCTTATCACCACACATTGGAGCTGCCACACTGGAAGCACAGCAACGAATTGGTCTAGAACTAGCACAACAGATGACGGAACTCTTGAAGTAAAGCTCGTGAAAAAGCTTTGGCAAAAGTTAAAAATCCGTTGGGGTATTGAATCGAATGTTCAAGTATTCATTATTCTAATGGTCTTTGCGATTACTGGAATGTCAAGTATTCGAGTGGGTCATGCTTTTTTAGACCTCATAGGGATAACAAAAGACAATTTTATGGAAAGTACGTTGGGGCATATGCTTTATTATACCTGCCGTGTGATTTCTATTCTTATCGTCTATAAATTCATTCTCATTATTGTTGGAACTCTATTTGGACAGTTTCACTTCTTTTGGAGATTTATCAAAAGATTTCTTAAAATTTTTGATTTGCGTCGACTGTTTCATTAATTGACCCGAGCCGATTTTTTTAAATAAGCTGTAAAATATTCTCGCAATCGATCCAATTTGGGCTTTATGATATACTGGCAATAAGAATTTTCTGGATTGTTATTAAAAAACTTATGGTGATTCGTTTCTGCAGGATAAAAAGTTTGAGACTTGGTTACTTCAGTTACAATGGGACTTTCAAATATCTTTTCCTCATCGAGTTGCTTTAATACTTGATTTGCAATTTTTTTTTGCTCTTGACTTGTATAAAAAATGGCTGATCGGTATTGGGTTCCAATATCATTTCCTTGTCTATTGAGAGTGGTTGGATTATGCGTATTGAAGAAGATAAATAAAATATCCGTTAGCTGAGTTTTTCGAGGATCAAAATTAATTTCGACCACTTCTGCATGATTGGTCGTCCCTTGACATACTTCTTGATAAGTAGGACTTGATTTACTTCCACCCATATAGCCTGGTACCACGTTACCAACTCCTTTGATACTACTAAAAATGGCTTCAGTGCACCAAAAACATCCACCAGCAAGGTAAACTATTTCATAGGATTTCATAGGACGATAAATTTAACTAAATATTCATCGCATTTGTCTCAATTTGGAGTTTCTAGAGATCAAAAAATTAAATTTGCACTATGTTGCTTCAAGGGAAAAATATTTTCAAAACTTATGGAAATCTCAAGGTGCTCAAAGGCATTCATATTGATATTCTAGAAGGTGAAATAGTTTCCATAATTGGTCCGTCTGGTGCAGGAAAAACAACTCTTCTTCATATTTTAGGAACCTTAGAAAAAGCCGATGAAAGAAAAGACTATTATCTTTCAATTGATGGAATTCCGATCAATCATCAATCTTCAAAACAATTAGCTCAATTTAGAAATCAATCATTGGGTTTTGTTTTTCAGTTTCATGGCCTATTGCCAGAATTTACAGCTTTAGAAAACGTGTCTTTTCCGGCTCTCATTCATGGTGTTTCAAAAAAGAAAGCCAAAAAATTAGCCATGGAATTATTAGAAAAATTAAATATTCAAAATCAAGCTCATCAAAAACCAAATACCTTATCTGGTGGCGAACAACAAAGAGTTGCTGTAGCTCGTGCATTAATTAATCATCCAAAACTAGTATTAGCTGATGAACCCACTGGTAATTTGGATAGTGACAATGCCGATGCTTTGCATGAATTATTTTTTGACATCAGAAACCAGTTTGGGTGTTGTTTTGTCATTGTCACTCATAATCAAAAATTAGCCAAACAAGCGGATAAAATCATTACTTTAAAAGATGGTCAAATTGTCTGATAACCCTCTGAGGTTCAAAGACTTTCTTGATCAAAAAGCCCAACAATATGAATCCATAGATTTTATCCATTCCGATCCTATTCAGATCCCCCATCGTTTTCGCCTCAAAGAAGATATTGAAATCATGAGTTTTTTAGTCACCACCATTGCATGGGGACATCGAAAAAGCATCATCAACAGTGGACTTCAAATGATTGATTTGTTTGAAGGATGTCCTTATGATTTTGTCATCAATCATTCTTTGAAAGATCTCAGTCGATTTAAAGATTTTGTTCATCGAACATTTCAAAATGAGGATATGATCTATTTTATTCGAGCACTTCAAATGATTTACAAAGAAAAAGGAGGCCTCCAGCAGCTATTTTCAATAAATCGTTCACATAATCATTTGTATGAAACCATTCACCATTTCAAAAAAGAATTTTTCAGTTTGCCTCATTTAAAGAGAACTAGAAAGCATCTTTCGGACCCACTCAAGGGTTCTGCGTCTAAAAGAATCAATCTTTTTTTGAGGTGGATGGTCCGAAGTTCGAGAAGAAAGGTTGATTTTGGGATTTGGGATAATATTCCTTCTTCAAAATTATCTTGCCCTCTTGATATTCATACGCATCAAGTAGCTTTGAAATTAGGGCTGATTACTCGAAAGATGACAGACTTTAAAACATTAGTTGAATTGGATACCAATCTGAGAAAACTGGATTCTATCGATCCAGTAAAATATGATTTTGCTTTGTTTGGATTGGGAGCGTTTGAAAATTTTCAATCGAGAAACCACTAATTCAGAGCTTTAGTATCAATCATTTTCATGAATTGATTTAAAATAGTTACGCTATTGAATTTGTATTTTCGCCCTTATCAAATCTTCTTGTATTGCGCACGTGGCGGAATTGGTAGACGCGCTAGGTTGAGGGCCTAGTGGGAGTTAAATCCTGTGGAAGTTCGAGTCTTCTCGTGCGCACTTATTGAGTCACTGGTTTTTGATGCCCCGAACCATTGATATGAAGTGTTAATGTCCCATTAACAGTAGACATGAGTGAAAATGCTATGATTGGTTTGGTGGTTTGAAATGACCCTAAGTAGAGGAACATGGGTTGTTCATCATTCATAAACTTTTTGATTTTTTTGAAAAGGGCTTGTCATTGTTTTCAAATAGAATAAGCATTTAAAGGCATTTGGATCTGTCAATAAAATTTTCCATTGGAGTGGCAATGAGAAATAGGAACATCGAATTTTTTAGTTGATGGTATCGCTGGGGGAAGTTTATTTAATTTTATATCGTCGATTTTATTCTTCGAATCAAAGCAATCGGAAGCAATGAATAAACTGTATGATACTACTTGCGCTAAAACCAGCAAACTATTCATCCATTCATACAGTACTTCATTTTCTTATGCTTCTCGAGTTTTAAATAAATCGATTCGCCCCCACGTTTATAATCTTTATGCTTTTGTTCGAATGGCTGATGAAATAGTAGATACATTTGAGGATCATCCTCAATATGAATTATTGGATCAATTTGAAGAAGATTTGAAATTTGCCATCCAGCATCGCATCAGTGCTAATCCCATTCTTCACGCATTTCAGCAAACCTTTCATCAGTTTAATTTTGAAGAAGATTTAGTTTTTTCATTTATATATAGCATGAGATATGACCTAGAACATCAAGGTTGTGAAACTGAAGAAAAACTGAAAAAATATGTTTGGGGCTCTGCGAATGTTGTGGGTTTGATGTGTTTGAAAATCTTTACTAAAGGATGTCAAAAACATTACGAGCAACTCAAAGATACTGCTATTGCTTTAGGATCTGCTTTCCAAAAAGTCAATTTTTTACGTGATTTAAAGGATGATTTGTACGGAAGAAAAAGAAATTACTTTCCAATTTTACATCATCAACAATTAGATCAATCAACAAAACTTAAAATCATCAAGGACATAGAACGAGAATTTCAACTAGCTTATCCCGGTATTCTAAAACTACCAAAATCAGCAAAGATTAGTGTTTATATTGCTTATCAATACTACAAACGATTGTTAATAAAACTCAAAAAATCTTCAGTTAAAAAAATCAAAGAAAACAGAATCCGAGTTTCTAATAAAGAAAAATTATGGGTCGTTTTGGAATCCTATTTAAAACTTAATTTTATCTGAAAATGATATGGATACCATTATTTGGATTTTAACACTTCTATCCTCTTTTGCAATGATGGAATTTGTTGCATGGTTTACTCATAAATACATCATGCATGGCCCCCTATGGGTATTGCATAAGGATCATCATAAAAAAAATCATCACTCTTGGTTTGAAAGAAATGATGCTTTTTTTTTGATTTACGCCATCATCAGTATGGTTTTTGTGTATCTATACATCTACCAATCTTTTTGGTTTGGATTGCCGATTGGTATTGGTATTTTTCTTTATGGATTGACGTATTTTTTAGTTCATGATATTTTTATCCATCAGCGGTTTAAAATTTTTCGTAAAACCAATAATAGATATGCTCGTGGTATCCGACGAGCACATAAGATTCACCACAAAAAAATTCACAAAGAAGATGGTGAATGTTTTGGAATGCTTTGGGTTCCTAGAAAATATTTTAAATAACCAGTGGATGAATCAACCAACGAGGCTCACATTTCTTTTAGCCAATTTCTTTCGAAATTGCAGTACTGTTTTTCTTGGTGAATGTAAACATAGGTATCTTCTATTTTGTCCTCGATCCATTCTTTAATAACCTTAAATTGCTTGTCTTTCAAAGCCAAGTTTTTGATTCGAACATAGTCCATTGAAAAATCAGCTACATGAGCATCAAATCGATTGCTTACTTGAATGATTTTATAGCTTTTTTGACCGGTTTGTGATTCGATCAAAAGAGGAGGAGATATTTTTCCATCTTCGAGTTCTTCAATTTGTTTGTAGAGCGTGGGATCTAAATTGGTTAGCTCAAATCGAGAATCCCCAGTGGTCGGATTAATCAATATCCCATTATTGAACTTTGTTTCTCTTTCATCTGAATAGCGAAATGCAGCGCCAGCAAAAGTGATTTCTTCATCGATGATTCGGGTTCGGATGGTATCAATTTTCGCCCTTGCTTCAGATAATTCAGATAGTTCAACTTTAGGAATGATGAGAATATGTCGAATATCAATTTCTTGACCTCTTATTTTATCAACAGTAATGATGTGCCATCCAAATTCAGTTTTAAAAGGTTCTGAAATTTCATCTTCTCTCAAACTAAATGCAACATCCCGAAATTCCTTGACCATTCTCGGTCTTTTTCGATGTAAGGTATATTTTCCTCCCGAAGATCGAGAAGCTGGGTCTTGAGAGTAAAGAATGGCTTTGGAAGCAAAACTCATTCCTTTTTCCAAGACATCTTCTTTGAAGGATCGAAGTAAATTGATGACTCTACGTTCTTCTAATTCACTGACTTTTGGCTCAATAACAATCTGTGAAATCTCCAATTCTGTACCAAAAACAGGTAATTCATCCTTTGGAATGGATTCAAAAAATAATCGAACTTCTTCAGGTGTCACTTCCACATTTTCAATGATTTTGGCTTTCATCCTTTGCGAAAGAATTTGTGCTTTGTTGATTTCAAAAATTTCTTGTCTGAACGAAAGTTCATCGGTTTTATCATAAAACTCCAATACTTTTTCCATACTGCCTAATTGCATGACAAAATTATCAAGGTTCTGATCGACCATGGAATAGATTTCCGAATCAGAAACCTCAATACTGTCTTGAACTGCATGATGTTGGTACAATCGATTTTCCATTAAATTGGAAAGAAGATTACATTTTGACATTCCTGCTGGTAGCATCCCTTGAGACTCCAATTCAATCATCGTTTTGTCGATATCAGAATTTAAAATCACATAATCACCGACAACTGCACTAACACCATCAATGAGTGATTTTTTGGTCTTGTCATTAGAAGTCTGTCCCTTTACCATGAAAGGAATTGACAAAAGGACACTGAGAAAAAAAGTGCTAATAGATTTGAAGGATGTCGGACTGTATTGCTTGATTGATGATATCATTGTCAAATTCTCTTTCTAATTCTTGTATTCTTTTATTGATGATTAACCGTTCCAACAAATTATCTAAATAATCGATGGGAGGTTTTTCACCGGGCAAAGCTATATCACTAAGATACAAAAGATGGATTAAATTGGATTTTGTTACACGATATAATTTATTCGGAGTTTGAAACTGATTGATGTTTTGTTGATTCACTATCATAACCTTACTTAAAAATTGGTTTCGTTCAAACCAGATACTGTCATTGAAGTGTGCATGTGAAAAGTTTAAAAAAGTTAAAGAATCTAACACTCTCCGATCTTCAGTATTGAATTGGTTGAATTTTTGAACAAACTCTTGCTCTTTAGGGTGATTGATTTCGAAACTGATATAGCGAAATTTGATGAGCATTTGGTCTAAAGCCAGAGAAGAAAGATCCTGATCATAATAGATTTTTTTTTCTTGATTGGTGACATAAGAGTTTAATCTTGACTGAATGACCATGTTTTTATATTTTGAAATATACAAATCCCGCTTGTATTGATCTATTGTTTTGTCGAGTTCCGTTGTTTGGTGATGATTTAAAATATTCTGGGCTTGTTCAAAAAGGATTTCATCTCGAGCCCATCGATTGATGGCCTCTTGTGCTTTTTTGATACTGTCTAATTCTCCATGAAACGGTCCGATTAATTTAGATAGATCTTCAGCAAGTAATTCACTTTTTTCAGTTTTAGCAACTAGTTGATTGTTAGGATCTTCAAAAGCTACATCACAATAGACTAAAAGAATTGCAAATACTAAATAAAATGAGATTTTTAGATGCACAACTAGTCAACTTTCATCCATTCAATGTAGAGTCTGATCGATTCAAAATATCATAATGATTTAGGGACTGTAATTTGGAGCTTCTCGAGTGATGGAAACCGTATGAGGATGACTTTCCTTAATACCAGCTTGCGTCACGACGACAAAACGTCCATGCCTTTGAAGCTCTTGTATGTTTTTTGTACCACAGTAGCCCATGCCTGCTCTAAGTCCACCAACAAATTGATGGATGCTATCTTCGAGAAGACCCTTATAGGGGACGCGGCCGACAATTCCTTCAGGCACTAGCTTTTGACCATCGGTTTGAAAGTCTTGAAAGTATCGATCTTTGCTCCCTGATTTCATGGCTTCAACAGACCCCATTCCTCGATAAGACTTGTACTGCCTTCCTTCATAAATGAGTAACTCACCTGGAGATTCCTTTGTCCCTGCTAGTAATGAACCCAACATGACGCAGTCAGCACCGGCAGCAATCGCTTTGGGGATATCGCCGCTGTATCGAACACCTCCATCGGCAATGATTGGAATGTTGGAGTTTTTTAGTTCATGGGCAATAGAAACTATGGCAGATAATTGAGGATAACCTACTCCTGCAATCACCCTCGTAGTGCAAATACTTCCTGGTCCGATACCAATTTTAATCCCATCGACACCCAAATCAGCTAAATATTTGGCAGCTTCAGTCGTAGCAATATTTCCTACAATCACATCGATGTCTTTGAATTCCTTTTTTACTTCACTAAAGAGGCTTGCTACCCTACTTGTATGGCCATGAGCTGTGTCGATGACTATTGCATCAACGCCGACTTCAGATAATTCGGCTACCCTTTGGATGCTGTCTTCTGTAATTCCAATTGCTGCGGCAACTCTTAATCTACCGTATGCATCTCTGTTGGATTTTGGTTTATTACTTTGCTTGAGTATATCTCGAAATGTGATCAAGCCAATTAGTTTATTATCATTATCAACAACAGGTAATTTTTCAATACGGTGTTGTTGAAGAATACTCTTCGCTTCTAAAAGTGTGGTTTTTTCTTTAACGGTGATGAGATTGTCTTTGGTCATCAAGTCTTGAATAGATTTGAGATTATCATCTTCAAACCGAAGATCTCTGTTGGTAATGATTCCTAATAGTTCATGCGATTCGTTAATGATAGGGATCCCACCAATTTTATATTGATTCATCTTTTGTTTGGCTGTTTGAACCAGAGCAGTTGGTGGCAATGTAATGGGATCGATAATCATTCCAGATTCATAACGTTTGACTTTTCGAACTTGTTTCACTTGTTGATCGATACTCATGTTTTTATGCAACACGCCGATGCCTCCTTCTCGAGCCATCCCTATGGCCATTTGGCTTTCAGTGACGGTGTCCATAGCGGCAGAAACTATGGGTATTTCTAACGAAATATGAGTGCTGAATTTACTTTGAGTTGAAACTTGACTTGGTAACACTTCGGAATAAGCAGGCACCAATAAGACATCATCAAATGTGAACTTGGTTCCAATAAATTTTGAAGATTCCATAGCAACTAATTCAAAATTAATTGCATGCGAAAATAAAGTTTTTATCTCTCTAATAAAAATACCGATGTAAGACATGATATGCTTGTAGGTTTATTAGACCAAAGGAATGGTTGGCAAAATATTGACTTGCCAAAAGGGAATGTCTTCGTGACAACATTTTATTATTTTGAACTAATTTTAAACTCATTCATTCAAACAACATGATACCATGACTTTTTTGTTAAAAATAACTTGTGCTCTTTTATTGTTCTTGCCCATATCCATCAATTGTCAACATTCTCAAGTCGTTCAAAACTATGGCAACAGCATCACACAAGAAGAGCTCAAAGAATTGTTATATGTCTATGCTTCCGATTATTTTGAAGGTAGAGATACGGGAACGAAAGGACAAAAATTAGCGGCAGACTTTTTAAGAACTTTTTATGTCCATCAAGGAATTGCTCCAGCAAAGGGAACCCAAGATTATTTCCAACCTGCGGTTATGGTAACTCGACGTGGTGATACACTGGTGAGTGAAAATGTTGTGGCCATTATTGAAGGGAAAGAATTTCCCGATGAATACATTGTCATCACTTCTCATTTAGATCATGTTGGATTTGCTGAGGATGGTCAAATCTATAACGGGGCTGATGATGATGGTTCGGGAACTGTTGCTACGTTGGAAATTGCCGAAGCGTTTCAAAATGCTGTGAAAGACGGATATGAACCAAGACGATCTATTGTTTTTCTTCATGTCACAGCAGAAGAAAGAGGCTTGCTTGGATCCAAATATTACACTGATGAGAATCCATTATATCCATTGGAAAATACGGTAGCCAATCTCAATATGGATATGATTGGCCGTTCTGATCCCAAAAGAGAAAACCCGGATCCAAATTACATTTATTTAATTGGTTCGTACATTTTGAGTCAAGAATTACACGAGGTATCAGAGCAGGTCAATGAAGAATTTGTTGGTATTGAATTAGATTATTCTTTTGCTGATATAGACGATCCTAATCGATTTTATTATCGTAGTGATCACTATAATTTCGCAAAGCACAACATTCCCGTTATTTTCTATTTTAATGGAGTTCATGAAGATTACCACCAGCCAACAGACACTGCTGATAAGATATTGTATGATGTCCTTGAAAAAAGGACCCAACTCATTTTTCATACGGCTTGGGAATTGGCAAATAGAGATGAACGAATCAAACTCAACGACGAATCTAAGTAAGTCAATTTCGCTATTTCATTGATGAATTTCGATTCATTGGTTTCGCAAAACTGTAGTTGTCTAAAACTATGCTTAATTTATTGCAAGTAAGAAAATCTTTGAGCAACTATAAAATGGATTTTAGAAAACCATTACCTTGTCTATAAACAATACATGTCGTATCGATAAAACTGAAGTAAGTCTTTAAAATGATTTTTTT
>JAPORT010000041.1 GCA_026710085.1 Flavobacteriaceae bacterium
CATACAGATGGTCTTCATCGAGGGCAATATGAAACACCGCATCGGTGGCCACAGAGATCGCATCCGACGTACAGGTGTCGAGAACAAGACCCATCGAAAGAAAAAGCACCAAAGACCGGAGGGAGGGAAAAAGTCGGTGACGACACTTACTTAGTTGACAAATCATTTGCAAAATTTCTATATGAATATTGTAATGACTTAATAAAAGCCAAAATTATATGGTTTAGGTTACATAATTACTAAAAAGGAAGAATAATTGAAGTGATCTATAAATGACATAAACATTAGCAAACTTGAAATCTCTATTCTCATCGACAAGGATAAAATCAGCCCAAAATGATATTGCGTTAGCCGTTTGAATATGGCAATACGCTAAGGTTAACCAGAAGTACCATCTAATTGATTTTTATCCCTTAAAATCTGCAACAGTCGATTAATTTTGTCATCCTTTATCTAAGTCATGCTGACCATTTCATACATACGAGATTGCTTTAGTGAAGTCAATGAAGGGCTAAAAAAAAGAGGTCGATCATACGAAAATGAACTAAAAGAAATCTTGTCTTTAGACTCTCAAAAACGAAAAATTCAAACCCAACTCAATCATTTACAAGCCGAAAGCAAATCGAATAGCCGATGGATTGCGCAGTTGAATAAGAATCATGAAAAGCAAAAAGCTCAAGAGTTAATCAAAAAAACCAGTGATTTAAAACAACAGATTCAAGAATTAAAAAATCAATTTCAACAAAAACAAGAAGGATTGGATAATCTATTAGTTCACATTCCTAATGTTCCCCATAGGGAAGTTCCCCTTGGTAAAAACGAAGATGACAATATTGAAATTTTTAGATTCCAAGAAATTTCCAATTTAAAGCAAGACGCATTACCCCACTGGGATGTTGCGAAAGCAAACAATTTAATTCAATTTGAGGCTGGCTCAAAAATCGTTGGAAGTGGTTTTCCGGTCTATGTTGGTCAAATGGCTCATCTTCAAAGAGCTCTTGTAAATTTTTTTTTAGATTACAATACGAGTGCTGGATATAAAGAATATGCTGTCCCATTAGTTGTTAATGAACAATCTGCCTTTGGAACAGGACAACTTCCAGATAAAGACCGACAGATGTACTACATCGAAAAAGATCACATGTACTTAATTCCTACTTCTGAAGTTCCCCTAACAAACTTATATCAAGATGCTTACTTAAAAGAATCAGACTTGCCAATCAAAATGACAAGTTATACTCCCTGTTTTCGTAGAGAAGCTGGAACATATGGAGCTGATGTTAGAGGATTGAACAGACTCCACCAATTCGATAAAGTTGAGATTGTACGCATTGAAAAACCTGAAAATTCAGCTAGTGCACTCCAAAAAATGATCGAACATGTTAAAAATTTACTTGAATTATTGGAACTACCATATAGAATATTAAAACTCTGTGGAAAAGACTTGGGATTTGCGGCATCCATTACTTATGATTTTGAAGTTTATTCCGTAGCACAAAAGAAATGGCTAGAAGTCAGTTCTGTTTCAAATTTTGAAGCATTTCAATCCAACCGATTAAAATTACGCTATCGTGATCTTGAAAAAAATCGTCATTTTTTGCATACTTTAAATGGAAGTGCATTAGCCTTACCCCGAATTTTAGCTTGTATGATTGAGAGTTTTCAAACTTCAACAGCAATCAACATTCCAAAAGTGATAAGAGCGTATACTGGGTTTGATGCCATCGAATTATCAACTTAACTGATTCATTGATTCGATAACATCAAATGATAGAACTGATTTTTAATTCCGAGACAAATCATTGAAAGGATATCTCGATTTAATTCATTCTACCTATAAGAATATTATCTGAGTTTTGGTCAATCAAGTTGATATAAAAGGGATTGGACTAATTTTGAAAAATCTTCTCAAGATTCAAGAGATCAGAATTATAGAGCATGTTTCGGATAATCAAACGATATGGTCAACACTATTTGACAGATAAATCCATCGCTTTTCAGACGGCTAATTCATTACCTATCAATTCCTGTAAAAATGTATTAGAAGTTGGGCCTGGTTTTGGTGCACTCACAAAACATCTCTATGAGCAACCAATTAATCTCACAGTTGTTGAAATTGATAAAAAATCTCTTGAAGCCCTTAAAATACACGTACCTAGTTATACATTAAATATCATCCATGAGGATTTTCTAAAACTAAATCTCTATGAAATTTTTAATCAAAAAGAATTTTCTGTCATCGGTAACTTCCCATACAATATTTCATCCCAAATACTTTTCAGAGTATTAGAACATCATCGATTAATTCCCAATCTTGTTGGGATGTTTCAAAAAGAAGTTGCACAACGGATTACTAGTGGACCTGGTTCAAAAGAATATGGAATCTTATCAGTGATGACTCAGTTATACTATCACCCAGAACTTTTGTTTGATGTGCCATCCAATGTTTTTTATCCTCAACCAAAAGTAGAATCTAGTGTCATCAGATTGACTCGTCTTGATGATGATCAATATCCATGTCGAATGGATTTACTCTATAAAATCATTAAGAGCTCCTTTAATCATAGAAGAAAACAATTACGGTCAAGTTTGAAAAAATTCATGTTTCCTGAGTTTATGTTAGATGATGAAGTTTTTTCGAAACGACCAGAACAGTTAACAGCATTAGAGTTTGTTGAAATAACGAAACAATTAGAATATGAAAACTTTTCAAGTTACAGATGATTTAGTAGACGAAATCCAAAAATGGATTGACCTCAGAGAAAATCAAAAAATAAAAAGAAAACTTCAAGGAGCTCATTATGCTGATATTGCTGAAATTATAGAGCGCCTTCCAAAAGGTCAAGCAATCTATTTATTCAAACTTATCGAAACCAAAAAAACAGCTGAAGCTCTTGCTGAAATAGATGAAGACACTCGCTTGGAAATTGTCGAAAAACTAACAGCAGAAGAAATTGCAAAAGAAGTTGGAGAGTTAGATACAGATGATGCTGCCGATGTGATCGGTGAACTTCCTGAAGAAAGACAAATGCGAGTGATGGCTCAAATCGAAGATGGAAAACATCAAGAAGATATTAAAGAACTCCTCCGATATGATGATGATACTGCTGGAGCAATCATGGCTAAAGAATTAATAAAAGTCCCTTTAGATACCCCAATTACCAATTGTTTGTCTGAAATGAGATCCATGGCTGAAAACATAAAAAGAGTCCATTCGATTTATGTGGTCAATAAAAAAGAAGAACTGTTGGGGAGACTTTCACTAAAAGATCTTATCACGGCAAAAGAAGATGCTACGGTAAAAGATATCTACATTCCAAAAGTAGACTACATCGAACATAATCGCCCTATTGAAGAAGCAGTACGAATGATGCGTAAATATGACTTAGAAGCACTACCCGTTGTTGATGAAAACAGACGTTTATTAGGACGTATTACCATTGATGATGCTGTAGATGTGATTGCAGAAGCTGCTGAAGAAGATTATCTTTTGGGGGCAGGGGTTTCCACTCCAGTTGAAATTCATGATTCTGTTTTTGAATTGACAAAAGCGAGATTACCTTGGCTATTTTTAGGGTTATTAGGTGGATTAGGGACTGTTTTTATACTCCAAGGATTTGAAGCAATGATGGAAAAGAAGTCGTTGCGTGCTTTATTTTTTTATACACCGCTTATCTGTGCTATGGCAGGTAATGTTGGAGTTCAATCTTCAGCAATTATCGTTCAAGGGATTGCCAACAACATCATTCGAGACTCCATCCTCAAGTTATTATTAAAAGAATTTGGTCTGAATCTTATTAACGGAATTGTATTGGGAGGATTGATTATCTTTTTTGGATTAATTCTTAATCAAGAATTAATATTTAGTTTAACTATTTCCTTTTCTCTAATTGTGGTGATTGCTGTTGCAGGAATTATTGGAACAATCGTGCCTTTAATTTTAAACAAGTCTGGACAGGATCCAGCTCTTGCGACTGGTCCGTTTATAACAACAAGTAATGATATTTTCAGTATTCTTCTCTTTTTCTACATCGCAAAATTTGTTTTAGGATTTTGAATCAAAGACCTAAAATATTACACCTAGAGGAGAATCACGATTCATTAGTTTCGGATCTTTCCAAATTAGGGTTTGACAACATCCTTTCCTATGAGAGTGATATTTCAGAAATTCAAAAATTGGTTGTCGATGTTGATGGAATTATTATTCGAAGCCGATTGACTTTGAATGACGATATACTAGAGGCCGCCAAAAGTTTAAAATTTATTGCTCGAGTCGGTTCGGGACTTGAAAATATTCACCTCAGTCATAAACTAAGAAGCAAAGTTCAATTGATTGCGGCTCCTGAAGGGAATTGCCATTCTGTTGGAGAACATGTCTGTGGGATGGCACTGAGTCTACTGCATCGATTACATGCAGCCAATAATTCGGTTAAAAATCAAAGTTGGCTTCGAGAAAAATACAGAGGAACTGAAATAGGTCAGAAAACCATAGGCATTATTGGCTATGGACACACTGGAAAAGCCACTGCAAAAAAATTGAGTGGTTTTGACTGCAAGGTGATTTATCACGACTTGTTATCAAATATAGGAGATGCTTTTGCCCGAGAAGTAACACTTGAACAAGTCTTTGATCAGGCTGATATCATCAGTCTTCATGTTTCTGAAAATCCAACTAGTTTTCATTTAGTCAATGAGTATTTTATCAATCGAATGAACAAATCATTTTGGCTAATCAATACATCAAGAGGAAAAGTAGTCAACACACATGATTTGGTGGTTGGGTTAAAATCTGGAAAAATTCTTGGTGTTGGATTAGATGTTTTGGAATATGAGTCTAAAGGGTTCCAAAATGTTTTTAGTCAAAAGAATTTGTCAAAAGATTTAAACTATCTGATTGAGTCTGACAACGTTTTACTCAGCCCCCACATCGCCGGTTGGACAACGGAAAGCCATTACAAACTAGCTCAGACCATCATCAAAAAAATCAAAAGACTTTATCAATGAAAAAAGTGATCGTTCTCTGTACTGGTAATTCTTGTCGCTCTCAAATGGCTCAAGGGTTTTTAAATTACTTTACTGGAAATAGGCACTCCATTTACAGTGCAGGAATTTGTCCTCATGATATCCATCCATTAGCCATAAAGACCATGTCTGAATTAGGAATTGATATTTCATTCCATACTTCCAATGATATCAAAGAATATCTAGATATTGATTTTGATTATATCATCACGGTTTGTGATCATGCCGAAGAGCGATGTCCCATTTTTCCAAATGCGACGGCCAAAAGGATTCATCAAAATTTTCAAGATCCATCAAAAATGGATGGAAATGACGATCAAATCAATCAAGCTTTTGAATCTTGCAGAGATAAAATTTCGGAATTCTGTTTGGCATTTTGTAAAAAACACCTCAGTAATTAGACACAAACGAAATGTACTGTCTCTTGACCACGTTGTTCAAGGAGTACCTTTTTTCCATTGCCTGTCACTCGGTCAATAGCCTCTTGATTAAAGTGACGAATCGTATAGAGCGTTACATTTCGATTCACAATAACTTTAAATTTTTGTTTTAATACTGAAATCAATTCTACTAATCTTTGATATTTGTTATAAAAACAAACAGAATAACTGATGGCCGAATTTTGAGTTAACTCGACTTTCATTTGATATTGATACAAAAGTCCAAATACCTCACTGATGTTTTTTTCAATCATAAATGAAAAATCTAATGTTGAAATCTTGAGGAGCACCAGTTTTTCTTTTTTAATAAAGCAAGACACTTTTGGTTGAATCTTATGACCCAATCCAATTTTAGTTCCCGCTTTGTGAGGATATTTAAAGGATTTGACGTAGAATGGGATTTTTTTTCTTTGAACTGGTTGGATCGTTTTAGGATGAATCACTGATGCTCCATAATATGCTAATTCTATTGCTTCACGATAAGAAATTTCATTGATTAGAACCGTTGGTTCAAATATTTTAGGATTTGCATTTAATATACCCCGAACATCTTTCCAAACCGTGACTGATTTGGCATCTAACGCATAACCATAAATGGCTGCAGTATAATCAGAACCTTCTCGACCCAAAGTTGTTGAGTTCCCTTTTAAATCTCCAGCTATAAATCCTTGAGCAAGTGTCATATAATCTGAATCAACATGATGATTAATTAAATCAACTGTTTTTTTCCAGTCCACATTGGCATCTCTATAGTAAGAATCGGTTTTGATGCAATTTCTTGAATCAATTAAGTTCACTTTGATGTCAATCGATTTGAGATAATAGAAAATGATATGCGAACTAATCAACTCACCATAAACCACAGTTTGATCATAAACGTAGGCGTGATCATTATGAAGTTCATTTTGAAAAAAAAAATGAATTTCAGAGTAAAGGTTTTTAAGAATTGTTTCCAATTCTATTTGGGGAGTATCAAATAATTCATTTACAATCGAACCGTGATATTGTTTTATCAAATGGAGGGTTTTGATTAAATGATTGCGATTTTTAAAGTATGCATTGACCATTTCTTCAAATGCATTGGTCATTTTACCCATAGCCGATACAATCACAACAAGTGGTCGATCGTGTTTAGAAAGTATTAGTTTTCCAAGGCCAATAATGGCTTCTGCATTTTTTAAAGAAGCACCTCCGAACTTATAGATTTTCATGATCCTAGTTTAAATATTGATTCATTTGCTGTCGAGTCATTTGAACCAATCGCCAATCTTCTAGAATTTTAGCCCCGCTTTTTTTATAAAAATCAATAGCATTTTTATTCCAATTCAATACAGCCCATTCTATTCTTTGAACACCTTGTCGATAGGCATAAGCGATAAATTCCTTGAATAATTGTTTTCCAATACCTTGATGAGTATGTTCTTTTTGAACAATTAAATCTTCTAAATGGAATGTAGGTCCTTTCCAAGTGGAATATCTTGGGTAAAACAATGCCATGCCAACTATTTTCTGTTCTCGTTGGGCTACCAAACATCGAAATAATGGATTGTCTGAAAACCCATCTCTTATCAAATCTTCCACATTGATGTCTACTTGATGGGGTTCTTTTTCAAATATGGACAAGGCAACAATAAGTTGATGTATCGATTGACAATCATCTATCGTTGCCATCCTAATTTTTACTTTCATGATGAAGCCAATTGATAAGCAAAATTAAGTTTCCTCCATCCTTAAAATTTCGACTTTTTTTGAATATAACAGACTCTATGTTTTTACTTTAAAACATAACAATCAAATCTTCATCACCTTCATGAGCCCATCTGTAAAATCAATGGGATTATCAGTATGAACCCAATGTCCCGCATTTTTGATCGTCACTAATTGAGTTTTTGGAAAATATTTTTGAATGAGTTGTAGGTCTGTTGGAGGACAGTGTTTTGAATGTTCACCACGAATCAAATAAGTTTTTAGACCTGAGACCTTTTGAATGTTCAATGGCATGGTCAATATTTCCCTATTTTTTGAAATCCCTTTGACATTCATCGAAAACTCCAATTGTTTGTTGTTATTGTAGTATAAATTTCGAAGCAAAAAAAGGCGAATCGAAACTGAATCAATGTATTGTTTTAATATCCAGTCGGCTTCTTTTCGGGTTTCCAATGCATGTAACATCACTTCCTCTAAACCTAAGAATATCTGATCATTTCGGGAAGGTTGTGGTCCTGGTCCTATATCGACCACCATTAATTTATTGACTAATGAAGGTTTATTTGATGCAAAATGCATGGCAACCCGACCACCAAGTGAATGGCCCAGAAGATTCATTTCTTTAATTTGATGTAATTCAGCATAGTTGGATATATCTTGAGTCATATGACAAAAGCCCATATGATCAGACCAAAAACTATTTCCATGATTTCTTAAATCCAGCAAGTGAATTCTTAAATCGCATCGAGATGACCAACTTTTAGCTAGTGATTTCCAATTATCTCCAGAGCCAAAAAGACCATGTATGACCAATAGTTCTTTTGATCCCTCACCAATGATTTGGGAATACAACATCCTGTTTATTGCAATTGATTGAGGTACATGCCAATCACATTTTCGAGACCAAAATAGAGGCTGTCCGAAATGAGTGCATGTCCGATAGATACTTCGATAAGATCGCTAATATGTCGTTTGAAAAAGGCCAAATTTTTTAAATCTAAGTCATGCCCTGCATTAATACCAAGATTTAATTCTCTCGCCTTTTTTGCTGCCAGATGATAAGGTTCAATGGCTTTTTTTGGGTTTTGATGATATTTTGAAGCATAGCTTTCAGTATACAATTCAATTCGATTGGTTCCGGTATCCATTGCCGCCGAGACCATATCGACATACGGATCAACAAAAATGGAGACTCGAATCTGTTGTTTTTGAAATACTTCAATGATTTCTTGGAGAAATTTTTGATGTTTTATTGTATCCCACCCACTATCTGATGTAATGGCTTCTGGAAGATCTGGAACTAGGGTCACTTGATGCGGTTTGACCTCTAATACAAGATCAATAAACGGGCTTGTCGGGTTTCCTTCTATATTCAATTCTGTTGTGATGATTGGTTTCAAGTCTCGCACATCCGAGTATCTAATGTGTCGCTCATCGGGCCGAGGATGCACCGTTATTCCATGTGCTCCATACAATTGAATATTCTTGGCTGCTTGAATGACATTTGGAATATTGCCACCTCGAGCATTCCGAAGGGTTGCTATTTTATTGATGTTCACACTAAGTTTCGTCATCACGTATCATAGGGCGGACAAAAGTAAAGATTATACCGTCCCATTTTCACCCCGCTCATGCATCGTGTCGTCCTGTTTCCAACGAATTGAACGGAGCTTCTCTTTTCAATCTCGATATAAACCATTTACTTGAGCCAAACACGATACCATGTTTATCGACGGATACCTCATTTTCTAAACTCGATTTTTATTCCTATGAATTTTATAATTCACATGATGGTCCCTTTATTACTAGTTTGTTTAGTTTTATTACTAACAAGTAAATCCATCGCTTGATGCTATCACTTTTAATTTCTTTCATATCAAAACTCAATTACTTTTGCTCGCTCTTTTGACCATTGGCTCCTTTCCCTATAGTCAAGAACCAACTCATTTATATGTTTCACCTCATGGAAATGATAGTCATAATGGAACGATAAACAATCCATTTCGAACCATAAGAAAGGCTCAATCGACAGTCAGAAAAATAGAATCAGGAATCATTACTGTCTTTCTAAGAGGCGGTACTTATCGATTGGAAAACCCTTTACGCTTTAGCCATGAAGATAGTGGGTCGAAGATCAAAAAAATCATCTATCAATCTTTTGGAGATGAAATCCCCATCATCAAAGGGAGTGAACAATTAAACCTAAAATGGAAAAATGCTGGAAAAGGATTGGTCAAAGCCTCCATTGCAAAAAACATTTCGTTTGAGAGGCTATTTATTAATGGCAAAAAACAAATCCTAGCTCGTTATCCCAATTTTCAAAAAGAGGTGACTCCATATAATGGATGGGCTGCTGATGCTATCGCCCCTGAAAGAATTGCTCAGTGGAAAAAGCCAAAAGGCGGTTATTTACATGCACTACATGGTGCCCAATGGGGTGGATATCATTGGCTTATTACAGGAGTGGATGAAAATGGAGAAGCTATTTTAGAAGGTGGATGGCAAAACAATAGACCCGAACGAGGCGTTCATAAAACATTTCGTTTTGTTGAAAATATCAAAGAAGAGTTGGATACCATTAATGAATGGTATTTAGATCACACAGAAAGCACCCTCTATTGGATGCCTGATACGGATGATGACCTTAACCATTTGGTGGTTGAAGTCCCCCAATTAAAACATTTGATTGAAATCATTGGTACAGAAACATCGCCGATAGAAAATCTTCATTTCAAAGGAATTCACTTCCAACACACCACCAGAACATTCATGGATTCTAAAGATCGTTTATTACGTAGTGATTGGGCGATATACCGTGGTGGGGCTATTTTAGTTCATGGTGCGAAAAATATTTCCATTAGCTATTGTCATCTTGAAGATTTAGGAGGCAACGCCATCTTTTTTGATGGGTATGTCAGAAAGAGCACCGTGGCGAGTAATCGAATGACTCGGATCGGAGCTTCTGGAATTTCATTCGTCGGCAACGCTAGTTCTGTTCGTTCTCCAAATTATGCCTATCAGCAATACACCACCTACACTGAATTAGACACGATTGTTGGCCCAAAAAACAATCAATACCCTGCTGATAATTTGGTCTATGACAATCTCATTTTTGAATTAGGACAAATCGAAAAACAGACGGCAGGAATTCAAATTGCCATGGCCATGGACATTACGGTCCGGCATAATAGCATTTATCATGCTCCACGTGCAGGTATTAATATTGGTGATGGCAATTGGGGTGGACATATCATTGAATACAACGATGTTTTTGATACCGTCAGAGAAACTTCAGATCATGGGTCTTTTAATTCTTGGGGGCGAGATCGATATTGGAATGCCAGTCGAGATCGAGTCAATGAGTACGTTGCCAAATATCCTGATCTTCCCCTTTTAGATGCTATGAAAACAGTCCATATACGAAATAACCGTTTTCGATGCGATCATGGATGGGATATTGTTTTGGATGATGGTTCAACCAATTATCAGATTTATAATAATCTTAGTCTCGCCAATGGCATTAAAGTGAGAGAGGGCTTTTATCGTAAAGTATACAATAACATTACTGTCAATAACTCCATTCATGTCCATGTTTGGTATGAAAACTCTAGAGATTACATCACCAATAATATCCTAGGAACGTGGTATTGGCCTATCCGAATGCCCGAGACCTGGGGACAAATGGTTGACTATAATTTATTTGATATGAGCGAAAAACCATTTCGACTTACAGAAGGAGGTCGAGATGCCCACTCTATTTTATCCGATCCACAATTTATCAATCCCACGAAAGGGGATTACCGAGTATCGCCAACTTCTCCTGCCTTAACCATGGGATTTCATAATTTCGATATGCATCGATTTGGCGTGGTATCCGAACATTTAAAAACAGAAGCCAAGACCCCTACCCTACCCAACTACTCTCCTGGACTCCAACCAGGTCAAGAACCTAGTCGGGATAACTCCATTCTTGAATGGCTTGGAGGAAAAATCAAAAACTTAGTTGGTATGGGTGAGGTTTCGGGTACAGGGATGTTTGCGGAAATAGGCGTTCTTTTCGTTGAGGTTCCTGAAAGTAGTAAACTAGCAAAACTAGGATTCAAAAAAGGAGATGTTCTTTTTGAATTTTGGGGGAATGAAGTAGAAAATATTGAAGTATTGACTATTTTCTATAATAGCAAACCAAAAGGGCATGATGTCCCTGTTACTGTGTTAAGAAATCAAGAAAGACGACAACTCTACGTCAACTAAATAGGTTCTGCCATCATTTGTGCGAGAAAAAATCCAAATGATCACAAAAGAATAAAATAGAGGCTCTGAAATTGTCATCGTTTCGAAAGCCTCTGGCCACCGTGATGACTTCCTATATTTTCCTATGGATTCGTTCGGCCCTAGTTTTGGATGGTTTGTCAATCATGGCATGTCACAACCCCATCAAGGTGCTTTCGGAACCTCTATGCCATTCTCATGATTGATTGGATGCCAGTATCCATGACGTACTGGGGAAATCAATGGCTCCGTTTGAGTGATATATACATTCATCACTAGGCATCAAAGATTTATCTTCCATCGATAAAATGGCTTATGTAGCTTCCCAAATGGCGAATAAACGACTTTTATATCGAGAGTTAGGGGCATAAAGAACCATTTCGTTTTAATGATCTTTAATGACTAAATTTACTTCACAAACCTTGATTGGTTTTTAGAGATTTTTCCAAACAATTGATAAACATAAAAAATGCATTTCATCAACCATACCCTTGAATGGTACAAGGGAGAAGCCTTCGAATCTTTAGTTTCCAGTGTTTTTGGTGTTTTGCTCATCATCGTTGCTCTATATTCTTGGCGAATGGGAACAACCCAAGGGGCTCACGCTTTAGTCATTCCTTTATTACTCATTGGTCTCCTCCTTGTAGGGTTCGGTAGTTATGGGTACTTTAAAAATCAGAATGCTATAAAGCACTTCGAACAAGTTCAACCCAAAGAGATGGCGTCTTTCATTCAATCTGAGAAAGAGCGAGTGGAGGGTTTTCAATCTTTGTATACGTTTACAAAATATTTGGCACTGAGTTTGTTTGCTTTGGCCATGATCATTTTCTTTTTTATCGAGAACAAAAATTGGCAAGCAATCGCCATCGCCTTCATCATCATTGGAATTTCTGGCTTAACAATCGATTATTTTTCCGAAGAAAGAGCAAATAACTACTATAGCATCATTTTAGAGTATGTGAAACAATCAGATTAGAAATTTGTCTTGATTGATACAGTCAAAATCGATTCTGCTCCGTTTGAATGAAAAGGGCTTCATTTGACGGGATGAATCACTCATAGCATCCCATTTTTTTGATTTTGTAAGATTTAAAGGTCTCTTACTGATTATAAGTTATTTAAATGAATTGGTGAGGAAGTTAGATATAAGAAGATCAAAATCAATTGAAATACGCACATTGTATCCGAAAATCAATGGGTGTTGTATAAAAAAAAATCCCCCAATACAAATCAGGGGACTTTATAAAGAATAGGCGGCGTCATACTATCCCACCAAATGGCAGTACCATCTGCGCTAATGGACTTAACTTCTCTGTTCGGGATGGGAAGAGGTGTACCCCATTGCAATAACCACCTATAAGTCGTTGACCAAATTTAGCTTGGTCTTAGTGATGTTGAATTTTGGATATCACAATAAATCAATACAACATTGAGTCAAAAGGAACGATAGACCTACGGGTAATTAGTATCACTCGGCTATGACATCACTGCCTATACACCTATGACCTATCAACGTAATAGTCTTTTACGACCCTTAAAAGAAATCTCATCTTGTGGGAGGCTTCGCACTTATATGCTTTCAGTGCTTATCCTTTCCTGACATAGCTACTCGGCAATGCACCTGGCGGTACAACCGATACACCAGAGGTCAGTCCATCTCGGTCCTCTCGTACTAAAGACAGATCCACGCAAATTTCTAACGCCCACTACAGATAGAGACCGAACTGTCTCACGACGTTCTGAACCCAGCTCGCGTGCCACTTTAATGGGCGAACAGCCCAACCCTTGGGACCTTCTCCAGCCCCAGGATGTGACGAGCCGACATCGAGGTGCCAAACCTCCCCGTCGATGTGAACTCTTGGGGGAGATCAGCCTGTTATCCCCGGCGTACCTTTTATCCTTTGAGCGATGGCCCTTCCATGCGGAACCACCGGATCATTATGCTCTTGTTTCCAACCTGATCGACGTGTCTGTCTCTCAGTCAAGCACCCTTATGCCATTATACTCTACGCACGGTTACCAAGCGTGCTGAGGGTACCTTTAGAAGCCTCCGTTACTCTTTTGGAGGCGACCACCCCAGTCAAACTACCCACCACGCACTGTTCCTAAAAAATAGGTTAGACTCTAAATAAGCAAAGGGTGGTATTTCAAGGGTGACTCCTGAACACCTGGCGATGTCCATTCACAGTCTCCCACCTATCCTACACATCACTTACCCAAAATCAATGCGAAGCTATAGTAAAGGTGCACGGGGTCTTTTCGTCCCGTAGCGGGTAATCGGCATCTTCACCGATACTACAATTTCACCGAGCTCATGGCTGAGACAGTGTCCAGATCGTTACACCATTCGTGCAGGTCGGAACTTACCCGACAAGGAATTTCGCTACCTTAGGACCGTTATAGTTACGGCCGCCGTTTACCGAAGCTTCATTTCGATGCTTCGCCGAAACTAACATCTCCACTTAACCTTCCGGCACCGGGCAGGTGTCAGACCCTATACATCGTCTTTCGACTTAGCAGAGTCCTGTGTTTTTGATAAACAGTCGCCTGGACCTTTTCACTGCGGCCCACAAAAAGTGGGCGACCCTTCTCCCGAAGTTACGGGTCTATTTTGCCTAGTTCCTTAGCCATGAATCTCTCGAGCACCTTAGAATTCTCATCCCAACGACCTGTGTCGGTTTAAGGTACGGGCTGCCATACTCGCTTTTCTTGGAAGAGACTCCAATGCATTATCACCGCAGCCGAAACTTTGGTGTACTATCGCTACCTTAACAGTAGCTTCAACGTACTATTCCGTCAGTACGCAACATCTTGACCTCTCCGTCCCTTTGGTTGTATAGCAGGTACCAGAATATTAACTGGTTATCCATCCACGACCCCTTACGGGTTTGTGTTAGGCCCCGACTAACCCTCAGCTGATTAGCATAGCTGAGGAAACCTGAGTCTTTCGGTGTGCGGGTTTCTCGCCCGCATTATCGTTACTTATGCCTACATTTTCTTTTCTATTCGCTCCAGAAAACCTTACAGCTCTCCTTCGACGCCAATAGAATGCTCCCCTACCCCTTGTATAAATACAAAGCCATAGCTTCGGTGGAATACTTATGCCCGATTATTATCCATGCTTGACCACTCGACTAGTGAGCTGTTACGCACTCTTTAAATGAATGGCTGCTTCCAAGCCAACATCCTAGCTGTCAGTGTAGTCAAACCTCGTTTGATCAACTTAGTATTCACTTGGGGACCTTAGCTGATGGTCCGGGTTGTTTCCCTTTCGGACATGGACCTTAGCACCCATGCCCTCACTGCTGTAAATCGTTTTATAGCATTCGGAGTTTATCAGGAATTGGTAGGCGATGAAACCCCCGCATCCAATCAGTAGCTCTACCTCTATAAAACTATTACAACGCTGCACCTAAATGCATTTCGGGGAGTACGAGCTATTTCCGAGTTTGATTGGCCTTTCACCCCTACCCACAGGTCATCCCAAGACTTTTCAACGTCTACGGGTTCGGTCCTCCACTATGTGTTACCACAGCTTCAACCTGCCCATAGGTAGCTCACTCGGTTTCGCGTCTACTCCTGCCAACAAAAACGCCCTATTCAGACTCGCTTTCGCTTGGGTTGCTCTGCAAAACAGATTAACCAAGCTGGCAACAGTAACTCGTAGGCTCATTATGCAAAAGGCACGCCGTCATCAGATAAATCTGACTCCGACCGCTTGTAAGCATATGGTTTCAGGATCTATTTCACTCCCTTATTCAGGGTTCTTTTCACCTTTCCCTCACGGTACTTGTCCACTATCGGTCTCTCAGGAGTATTTAGCCTTACCAGATGGTCCTGGCAGATTCATGCAAGGTTTCACGTGCCCCGCACTACTCAGGATACTGCTATGATTCAATTACTTACTTATACAGGACTATCACCTCCTATGGTGCAACTTTCCAGATGCTTCTAATTCGCGCATGAATCAATATTGCAGTCCTACAACCCCTCTGATGCCGTAACATCAAAGGTTTAGGCTGTTCCGCTTTCGCTCGCCACTACTTACGGAATCACTATTGTTTTCTTTTCCTCTAGGTACTTAGATGTTTCAGTTCCCTAGGTTAACTCCTCAAAAGGTACTGCATCTTCAATGCAGTGGGTTTCCCCATTGGGAAATCCGCGGATCAATTCGTATGTGCCAATCCCCGCAGCTTATCGCAGCTTATCACGTCCTTCATCGTCTCTGAGAGCCCAGGCATTCCCCATATGCCCTTAATTAGCCTATCGTAACTTTTGTACTCAAAAAATTGTATTGATTACTATTTGCTACCGATATTTGATTGCCTGGTGCAATCAAATATCTGTTTTTATCCAAAATGTCAAAGAACGTTTGAAATCATGCACATTGCATGACTTGTGTGGAGAATATCGGATTCGAACCGATGACCTCTTGAATGCAAATCAAGCGCTCTAGCCAGCTGAGCTAATCCCCCTGTTTTCATCGGTCATGTCCAACGAATGACTTCATTGGATTCTGGCTACACCATGTTTTAAATTAATCTCTATACCGACCGAAACTATTGAAGATTTCATCTTGTGATGAAAAGGCTTCTTGTAGTCTCGGGCAGACTCGAACTGCCGACCTCTACATTATCAGTGTAACGCTCTAACCAGCTGAGCTACGAGACTGTATTTGTTCATGGGTCTTTCCGATTGGTGTATCCAATAATTTCAATCATACACGGATTTTTATTTGGTATACACCACAAACAACTATCAAACAAAAAGATGACAGCGTGTAACTATTGCGAATCTTCACTAAGTCTCTTTCGAAAGCTAAACTCTAGAAAGGAGATGTTCCAGCCGCACCTTCCGGTACGGCTACCTTGTTACGACTTAGCGCCAATCATTTGTTTTACCTTAGGCAGCTCCTTGCGGTCACCGACTTCAGGTACCCCAAACTTTCATCGCTTGACGGGCGGTGTGTACAAGGCCCGGGAACGTATTCACCGGATCATGGCTGATATCCGATTACTAACGATTCCAACTTCACGCAGTCGAGTTGCAGACTGCGATCCGAACTGGGATCGGCTTTATAGATTAGCTCCTCCTTGCGAAGTGGCTGCTTATTGTACCGACCATTGTAGCACGTGTGTAGCCCAGGACGTAAGGGCCATGATGATTTGACGTCATCCCCACCTTCCTCACGGTTTACACCGGCAGTCTCGCTAGAGTCCCCGACATGACTCGCTGGCAACTAGCAATAGGGGTTGCGCTCGTTATAGGACTTAACCTGACACCTCACGGCACGAGCTGACGACAACCATGCAACACCTTGTATGTAGTCCGAAGAAAGGGACATCTCTGTCCCATGCAACATACATTGAAGTCCTGGTAAGGTTCCTCGCGTATCATCGAATTAAACCACATGCTCCACCGTTTGTGCGGGCCCCCGTCAATTCCTTTGAGTTTCACTCTTGCGAGCGTACTCCCCAGGTGGGATACTTATCACTTTCGCTTGACCACTCAACACACCAATGTGCATCAAATAGTTAGTATCCATCGTTTACGGCGTGGACTACCAGGGTATCTAATCCTGTTCGCTACCCACGCTCTCGTCCCTCAGCGTCAGTATATTGTTAGTAATCTGCCTTCGCAATTGGTATTCCGTGTAATATCTATGCATTTCACCGCTACACTACACATTCTAATTACTTCACAATAACTCAAGTTTGACAGTATCAGAGGCAGTTCTACAGTTGAGCTGTAGGATTTCACCCCTGACTTACCAAACAGCCTACGGACCCTTTAAACCCAATAATTCCGGATAACACTTGGATCCTCCGTATTACCGCGGCTGCTGGCACGGAGTTAGCCGATCCTTATTCAAACAGTACCGTCAGCTCAGCACACGTGCTGAGGTTTCTTCCTGAATAAAAGCAGTTTACAACTCATAAAGCTGTCATCCTGCACGCGGCATGGCTGGATCAGAGTTTCCTCCATTGTCCAATATTCCTCACTGCTGCCTCCCGTAGAAGTCTGGTCCGTGTCTCAGTACCAGTGTGGGGGACCCCCCTCTCAAGGCCCCTACCTATCGGTGTCTTGGTGAGCCGTTACCTCTCCAACTAACTAATAGGACGCATGCCCATCTTTCACCACCGTAGTTTTCTTCCCAAAACAATGCTATTAAGAGATCGTATGGGGTATTAATCATCATTTCTAATGGCTATCCCCCTGTGAAAGGTAGGTTGCATACGCGTTACGCACCCGTTCGCCGGTCGTCATCTGAAGCAAGCTTCAATGTTACCCCTCGACTTGCATGTGTCAAGCCTGCCGCTAGCGTTCATCCTGAGCCAGGATCAAACTCTTCATTGTAGTTTTAATATGTATTTAGTATACAACTTCCGAATATCAAATGCCCTAATGAATCATCTAGTTACATGTATCTTCCGATACGCGCTGTCATCAATAATTTCAAAGATCGTATCCCAATAAATTTTGGGAGTGCAAATATATTTGTTTTTATTAAAAATAGACACGTAATATCAAAAAAAATAAATTATAAATTAGAGCCAAGACTTGTTGTATCGAGCGGCTGTTTTTCATTCATTTGGTCTTTATGGAATTGCTTGTGTTCAGAGCTCTTAATCTTTCATTATTGATGCAGTTTTTACAAATTCACCAATCTAATTAAAACAAAAACAATTTATAGCCAATGGTTTGATTGGAAGGGTTTTACAGAGTCCTTGAAGCGTTTCATCTTGATTCGGAAATGAAGCTTTATGAACGAAAGTTTCCAAGTTATTTGTTCTCAACAGATAGAAGAACATAGATTTCTAATCCTATTAAAAACCCCGATTTTGAAACAAATTCATGTTCAACTCAGTAGTAGAACATGGTTTTACTTTGAAAATGATTTAGTGTGATCCACTCATTCAAGTTTCCCAAAACCTTTTGACTCAAGTGTTGAAATAAAAGTTGATGGAAGATTTTGACACTCTATTTTTCAGACAAAAAGTTTTCCATATAAGGACTATTTGGACCTTTTGACACATATTTTGGTGATCTCATCTGTTATTTTTTGATTTGTCAAACTTGATTTAATTGTCAACCATTTCCAAAGGGAACAACTATATACTAAAGTGGCAAAACCACTCAAAAATAGTTAAACTCCACGGTTTCTATCTCTTGGAGATTTATCGGGAAAAACCAGTCTTTTTTTGAGCATCTATCCATCTCTCAACACGATTTAATTCCTTTTCAAATTCGGGAATGTGATATAGCGCTGTATCCCAAACTGTTTTTAAATGAACGTCATGGTATTGATGGATCAATAAATAACGCATTTTTTCTACTTTACCCCACGGAATCTCTGGAAACGAATTTTTAATGTCATTCGTCATCCGATAAACATCCTCCCCCACTAATTCAATGTTTTTAATCAACGCATCTTGCATTAAATCCTTATTTAAATACGTTTCATAGTTTTCAAATTGATCCATTAAGCGATTGATTTTGGAAATCGCTTTTCGAATTTGCTT
>JAPORT010000104.1 GCA_026710085.1 Flavobacteriaceae bacterium
ACACAAAGGCTAATTCATGTTTTTTCTTCTAGTAGCTTAAAACCATCTCTACATAAATAATTATGGAACGAAAATTTCATGAAATATTTATTTGGCACGTATCAAATTTTAGATGACTCAACAATTTTCTGCTATGCTTTGGATAATTAAATTAAAACTATCAGCATTTAATGATGCTCCACCAATTAATCCTCCATCAACATCTGGTTGTTGAAATAGTTCTGTAGCATTTTCTGGTTTAACACTACCACCGTATAAAATAGGGGTTTTAGTTGCTAGATCCTCTCCAATTTCCTTTCCAATTAAATGCCTAATGAATTGATGCATTTCTTGAGCTTGTTCTTTGGAAGCTGTTTGCCCTGTACCAATAGCCCATACTGGCTCGTACGCCAAAATAATTTTTCCATATCTCCAATATTGTGTTTCGAATTTATGGATAAGATCATCCAATTGTCTCGCAATAATTTCAAAATGAATGCCCCTTTTTCGTTGAATCAAGCTTTCACCAAAGCAATAAATGATTTCTAAATTCTGACTTAAAGCAGAAGATGCTTTTAGGGAAATAGTCTCATCATTTTCAG
Source organism: Flavobacteriaceae bacterium (assembly GCA_026710085.1). Taxonomy (GTDB): domain Bacteria; phylum Bacteroidota; class Bacteroidia; order Flavobacteriales; family Flavobacteriaceae; genus Bin25. Next base: position 582 of record JAPORT010000104.1, read on the forward strand.
CGAATAATGTTCTTCTTTCAGAATGTCCAACAATGGCAGTGTCAACGCCTATATCTTTGAGCATTCGAGCTGAAATCTCTCCAGTATAAGCTCCAGATACTGAATGATGCAAATTCTGAGCAGCGACTTCGATTTTTGAATTTTTGTTTTTGAGTAATCGTTTGATAGCTTCAAGATTGGTAAATGGCGGAATAACCAACACTCTAATATTTTCATTATCGGATGAAAAATTTAATTGATGAATCAATTTTGTTGATTCAGTTAGGGTGAGATTCATTTTCCAATTTCCTGCAATAATTTTAGTTCTCATCTATAGGAGTCTTTTTAGTATTATTTTCACCTAAATGGATGAGGGCAAAAATGGAGTAATTAATGATGTCTAGAAAATTGGCATCGATTCCTTCACTCAAAAGCGTAACACCATCATTGGTATCGATGCTTTTGACACGGAATAGTTTCTGAATGATGAGATCAGTTAATGAAACAACTCTCATTTCTTTCCATACTTCTCCATAATCATGATTTTTTCTTTTCATCAATTCAAAAGCTTTTTCAACTTTTTGGTCATACAATTCTAATGCTTTTTCTGATTCCATATCAGGCTGACTCACGACCCCAAGTTCCAATTGAATCAATAGAATAATGGAATAATTAATGATGCCGATAAACTCGGTTTGTTGATTTTCATTAATCATTGGTTTGCCGTGCTCTTGAATTCCTCTGATTCGATTGGCCTTAATATGAATTTGGTCCGTCAATGAGGGGATTCGTAAAATTCGCCAAGCAGTGCCATAGTCGATTAATTTTTTAGAAAAGATATCTCGACATTGAGCGATTAACTTTTTGAATTTTGAAGTTGTTAATTCTTCCACTTATGGTGTCTTAAGAATAATTTTTAGATAAGATCATCGGTTGTGTTATCAACACTTAAAAAGTTCAAGTTCCAAAAATAATTCGATTTTTCATCAAAAAGGTGCATGGAAATTGGATATGATTCAAGATGTCATGATGAAGTTTGCGAATATCTTATGGAAAACATTGATTTTAATATAAAGTATCGATTTGATTGGAAGGATCCAATATTTGAGTATTAAAGAATTTTGAATAATAGCCATTGGGATTTTTAATGAGTTCAGAGTGGTTCCCCATTTCAATGACTTCTCCTTTATCTAATACCACGATACGATCGGCATTTTTTATGGTTGCTAATCGATGAGCAATAATGATTGAGGTTTTGTTTTTAGTGATTTGACCAATGGCATTTTGTATTATTTCTTCTGAGTAAGAATCAACAGAAGATGTCGCTTCATCCAAAATTAAAATAGGTGGATTAATGATGTATGCTCTTAAAAAAGCAATGAGTTGCCTTTGCCCTGAAGAAAGCATATTTCCTCTTTCTTTGACATCAAATTCGTATTGGCCTGGAAGGTTTTGAATGAATTTATCAACCCCAATTTTTTTAGCAGCAGAGACAACAAGATCATCAGAAATGGAATCATCAAATAATGTGATGTTTTCTTTGAGCGAACCAGCAAATAAAAAAACATCCTGCAATACAATAGCTATGTGCTTTCTTAAGTTATCCAATTGATAATCCTGAATATCGATACCATCGATGGTGATTTTGCCCTTTTGTCTTTCATAAAACCTTGAAATCAAATTAATGATGGTCGACTTTCCTGCTCCTGTTGGTCCAACAATGGCAATAGTTTCTCCTTGATGTATCGAAATATTAATCCCTTTCAAAACCTTTTCTCCAGGCACATAAGAAAAAGAGACATTGTCCAAATGAATGTTGCCAAAAATGTGTGATTTTTCAATAAGTCCATCATTCTCCAATTGTTGCGAATCATCCAGTATTCGAAAGATACGTTCTGAGGCAACCATGCCCATCTGTAACGTATTAAACTTATCGGCGATTTGTCTTAATGGTCGGTATAACATTTGAGATAGTTGAATGAATAAAAAAATGGATCCAAACGTTATCGAATCACCAAAAACAACTCTTAAACCTCCATACCAAACAAGTAGACCAATAGTCAATGAAGAAATAATTTCCGTAATTGGAAAAAAAAATGAATTATACCAAACCGTTTTTAACCAAGCTTTTTTAAGATGATTGTTGATGGCCTCAAATTTTTTCTGTTCGAGATGTTCACGATGAAAAATTTGGACAATTTTCATTCCACTGATTCTTTCTTGAACAAATGTGTTGATGTTTCCAACTTCTCTTCGAACATCTTCGAAAGCTTTTTTCATGACATGTTGAAACCATTTAGTCGTGATGATCACCAATGGAAAACATAGAAAAACAATAGCAGATAATTCGACACTCACGACGATCATCAAGGCAATAATGACAGCCATTTTTAATAAGTCAGCAATAATCATAAAAAGGCCTTGAGAAAAAATACTCACAATAGTTTCAATATCGCTGACAACTCTAGTAACCAATCGACCAACCGCTGACTGATCGTAATAAGAAATTTTAAAATTCATCAGCTTTTGAAACAACTCTAATCTAATGTCTTGGACCACTTTTTGTCCCAACCAATTAGCATAAAAAACAAATAAAAATTGAAAGACAACTTCTAAGATGAGTGTCATTAAAAGAAAAGAAAGAAAAAGAACCATTCCAGAATAATCTTTTGGAACGATGTAGTTATCAATAGTGACTTTCAATAAATAGGGCGTAGCTGTTGAGACTACAGATAGTAAGATGGCCGTAACCAATACTAAATGATATGTCTTACGGTAAGGCTCTACGAAACGTAAAACCTTGCGAAATAATCTCAAGTCAAAGAACTTGAGATTTTTATAAAACTTCATTGAGACAAGTAAATATCGGGGGGATATTCTATGGAAGTCAAAAATAAACCTTTGGAAGGCACGGAAAACCCAGCTCTTTTTCGATCTCTACTGTTTAAAATGGAGACTAATTCACTTAACTGAATTTTATTGATTCCAATTTCAATCAAAGTTCCCACGATACTCCGTACCATGCCTCTTAAAAATCGATTGGCTTTGATTGTCAAAACAGCTTTTTGACGATCATAATTCCAATGAATGTGTTGAAGATCGCAATGAAAATGTGTGACATCACTTTTGGACTTGCTGAAGCATTTATAGTCAGAATGATTTTGAATCAAGTCTATTGCTTCGATGATGTCATCATGATTCAGGGGATGAAAAACATAATAACTCAATTCTTGTTGAAAAACATCTTTTTCAAAATGGATATGGTATTGATAGGTTCTGCTTATTGCATCAAAGCGAGCTTGTGCATCATTTTTAACTTGTTTGATAGCATTCAACTTGATGTCTCGTCCCAAACAAGAATTGATTTGGTTGATGGAGGATTGGAGTAATTCATTAGAAAGATCCACATCAAAATGAGCAATCATTTGACGAGCATGGACACCAGTATCGGTTCTTCCAGCACCATAAATTTTAATGGGTTGGTTCAAAAGATAACTGAGGCAGTTTTCAATGGTTTGTTGAATGCTTGATGCATTTTTTTGGGATTGCCATCCATGATAATTTGTTCCATTATAGGAAAAGTCTGCGAAATATCGTTGTTGAATTTTAGGTGGTTTTTGACTTTTCACAAATTCTCACATCATCACGATCTCATGAACAAAACTCGAATGTTGCTTTTAAAATGGAACGTTATTTACAGATTCTTTGATAAAATGAAAGATTTAATTATCGAAAAGTTTGGTCGTACCAACGTGCACATTAAAGTTAACACACCATATGACGATGTATTGAAATTCTTTTAAACCAGTGTTTTCAACTCGATAAGTTCTTGGACCATTGTAGTGGGATCTTCCTCGCCAAATTTGTTTTACGGTTCCAGTAATTCTTTGAGAGGCATTCGTCAGATAAAGAGCCCCATCCGGTAAACTATTGTTGATGCTAAAATCATCTTTTAATTCGATTAATAAATCATCTCCATCAGCACTAACTTCGTAACTACCCTTTAAACCGTAACTACCAGAAATAGACCCAGTAAAACGTTCAGTATTCTGATTAGTATTTGAATCGGCATTGACGGAAAAATTGAAATTTTCGGAATAAGATTGATTTTGATACGTTACAGTGACTGTAATTGTTGAAGTTCCAGTGGATACCGTTGTCACGACTCCATCATTGTCAATGGTGAGGACATCGGTATCACTTGAATTCCATGTGACTGAATCTGGAGTGGCTGATTGCCCATCTTCACCAGTAAAGTCAAAATTAAAGTCGTAACTCGTGCCTTCTACGATATCACTTGTTGGATTGGAAATACTCAATGTTGGTTCAACATAGACATCGATGGTGATGGTGTCAGAATATATTGACGAGCCCAATTGAGTCCTTATTCTAATCGTGGCTTGGCCAACTTTTTTAGCCGTTATCATGCCGTTAGAATCCACTGAAATAATTCCAGTATCTGAAGAAGTCCAAGTAACCGTTTGGGACGATTGCTTTTGACCTTGGTCGTCAAAATAGTCAAAACTTAAAGTTTCGGTATCGTCTTTTTCTATTCGTTTTAATGTGGAAGTGATTGAAATGACGGGATCAATCCAAACTCTGATTGAAAATGAATTGGTATATGACTGACCATCATAATTAGTCGTTAACGTGATGGTTGTTGTTCCTGGATTTACCGCTGTTACAAGACCACTCCTATTAACCGAAACTACATTTTCATTTCCACTTTGCCAGCTGATCGATTGTGGGTTTAGTGCCTGATTATTGGTTTTATCGATAAAGCTATAATTCAGTTGCGATTCATTTCCTTTTTTTAATGAGCTTGGACTAGAAGTTAGACTGAGTTCTGGTTTAACAACAATGGGTTTAGCCGTCACTTTAAGGGAGAATGTATCGTTATAAGATTGACCATTATAAACAATCGTAATGGTTATGGTTGTGGAGCCCTCACTTTTTGCAATAACATTTCCATTATTATCGATGGTCGCAACGTCGGTATCAGAGCTGATCCAAGTGATGGATTCTGGTTGAAGGGCTTGATTATTTGTTTTGTTAACAAACTCAAAACTTGCTTGAGACTCTTGATCTTCTTCCAAAGAACTAGGAAACGAGTTGAGATTAATTTGAGGTTCAATCTCTATTTCAGTCGATGGAGCACTTACCTTGATTTCGACAGACTGGGTATAACGTTGACCTAGATAATTAACCGTGATTTGAATGGTTGCAGAACCTTCTTTTTGAGCAACAATTTTCCCATTCCCTTCAAGGGATATGATATCAGAATCAGAGCTCGACCAATTAAATTTAAATGTATCGGGTTCAATCGTTTGATCATTTACTTTATTGAAAAACCGAAAACTTACGGTTGATTCTTGATCTACTTCAAGATCAGTCAGCGATGAAAACACAGTAAGGACGGGATCAACGGGAATTGTTTGATTCTCAGCCATGACCCTCACGGAAAAAGAATCTTCAAACGTTTGACCATTGTACACGATGCTAACGGTTATGATCGTTGAACCCTCACCTTGGGCTGATAAATTTCCATTATCATCAACTGAAACCACACCAATATCATCACTTTTCCATTTAGCAGGTTCGTCGGGCTGGATAGCCTGATCATCTAATTGGTTAGTGAAAGTGAATTCGACTTTATATTCCGCATCATGCTCTAGCGTGTTGGGTTTCTGAGTAATTTTCAATACAGGTTCAATCGATTTGGCTTTAATCTCAATTGGAAACTCGTTTGTATATGTTTCTCCATTGTATTGAACAGTGACTGTGACAATAACAGAACCTTCTGCTTGAATTGCTGAAATCGTGCCGTCTTGCTCAACATTCAATGATGCAGCATTTGTCGTCTTCCATGTGAAAGTAACGTCCGAGTTTTCTTCCCCATGTTCATCAAAAAATGTAGCATTAATTTTTAGGGAATCTCCTTCAGTAATGACACTAATAGTTTCCGATAAGGTGATTTTTGGCTCTAAAAGAACGGTAAAAGAAATAGAATCTTCATAAGAATCTCCATCAAAAGTTACCATTCCAGTTATTTCAGCAACACCGTTGCTGATAGCCGTCACTTTTCCATTGATATCAACTGTAATGATATTGGTATTGCTTGACATATAAGAAATTTCAACTCCATTGACGGGTTGACCATCCAATCCATGAAACACTGAATTTAAAGTCAGCGTTTGGTTGGGTGTGATGGTCGTATCTCCATTTGTTTTAATGATTAATTCTGGACTGACGACCACATCAAATACAATCTCTTGTGTTATGGTTTCATTGTTAAAAGTGACCGATAACGTAATCGTACTACGACCAACTTCCACTCCGGTGATTTTTCCGTTTTTATCGACAGTGATTGCTTGATCATTAGTGGATAACCATTTGATAGTTTCTGGCTCAATAGCCTCACCTGAGTCTGAGTCGATCAAATTGAATTCAAGATTCAATTGATCTCCTTTCAATATGGACGAGACATCGGTTATGATTTGAAGTTTTGGTTTGACATTAACTCTAATATTAAAAGTTCGGGTTAATGTGATATCTTCAAAAGTTTGAATACTTACAGTAATAGTAGCTTCACCGCCTCCAACGGCTTTAATGATTCCTTCAGAAGAAACAGTGAGCACATTTTCATCCGAACTTGCCCATGTAAATTTTGGATTTTTGATTCGATTACCAACAATATCAAAATAAGCTAAATCAATAGCTTTATCATCTCCTAATGTTAATTCGATATCGATAACTCTACCGTCTTCTAATTCGATACCTTTAAGATTTTCAAGGACTCTAATTTCAGGGTCAACTCTGTCTTCAATTAAATCCTCACCTTGACACCCTAGTAAAAGAAACAGTATGAAAATGAAATTGATGAGTAGTTTTGATTGCTGCATTTTTAATTGAGAATTAATAATTTACAATAATTATAATCTGTTGAATGTAAGATCCATAGAAAAATAAGCGCATTCGATAAAATAGGCTTCTAATAAGGAAAACTTAAAAGTAATCTTTTATTTTTCAAAATGGCAATATTACTATTTGAATGGATCATTAAAATTTTGCTTATTGAATGAATCACATGTTTTAAAAATCTCAATGATTTGAATAGTTTTGTCATTCGTTAGATTAAAATAAATTCAAATAAACAAAATATTTTACATTTGCAATTGATACACTTTCCGATTATATTAATTCTCTAAGGAAAGAATTCAATAAAAAATATTCACTATTGCGTCGTTTTTTATGCATTTTGGCCTAGCTCCAATAGGGGAATGAACGAAACACCAATTGAAACACAAACTCTTGATACGATGACTCATAAGATTGCTATAATCTTTTTACAACACGATTCCTATGATTGAAATAATTACTTTACCAAGTAAAACTTTAACTGAATTAAAGCAAATAGCTAAACAACTTGGAAAAAGTTCAACTTCTAAAACGAATAAAGCAGAATTAATTGATTTTATTTCTAAAGAAATTTCAAAAAATCCTGACCTAGCGAATATGAATTTTAAACAAAGCAATACTGAAAACCATGATGCTGTCAAAGATCATTCGACAACTGCGGAAAATAATTTAAACCTCCCTAATAGTTCTTTCAAAACAACTCGAGTGACAGCTAATGGAGTCGAACAGATCAAGCCAAAATCCATACAATCAGAAAAGCAAGAATCAACCAAAAGTCTTGACAACCAAGAAAACGAAATATCGAATAATCTCACCCATTCTGAAAAAGAAAGATCCCCAAAAAAGGTGAATCATGAGGTCGTTTCAAAATCAGAACATCTTAATTACAGAGATTCTAAATATGAATTTGAAGGATTTGTTGATGCAGAAGGTGTTTTAGAGATTGTTACAGAGGGATATGGATTTTTACGGTCTTCGGATTTTAATTATCTGTCCTCTCCAGATGATATTTATGTCAGTCAATCGCAGATTCGCTTGTTTGGACTAAAAACGGGAGATACCGTTTTGGGATATATTCGACCCCCTAAGATCGGTGAAAAGTATTTTCCACTGATAAAATTAAAACACATTAATGGAAAATCTCCTTCATTAGTCAGAGATCGAGTTGCATTTGAACATCTCACACCATTATTTCCCGAAGAAAAGTTTCAATTAGCAAAACTCAATGCTTCAGTTTCAACTCGCATGATGGATTTGTTTTCTCCTATTGGAAAAGGACAAAGGGGAATGATTGTTTCCCAACCCAAAACAGGAAAAACCATGTTATTGAAAGATATTGCGAATGCCATTGCGGCAAACCATCCAGAGGTTTACCTCATTGTTTTATTAATTGATGAGCGTCCTGAAGAAGTTACGGATATGCAGCGAAATGTTAATGGAGAAGTCATAGCATCTACTTTTGATGAGCCGGCTTCCAGACATGTGAAAATAGCCAATATTGTTTTAGAAAAAACAAAAAGACTCGTTGAATGTGGACATGATGTGGTTATTCTGTTGGATTCCATCACACGACTTGCTAGAGCTTATAATACGGTACAACCCCCATCCGGCAAAATATTAAGCGGTGGGGTTGATGCCAATGCATTGCAAAGGCCAAAACGTTTTTTTGGTGCGGCTCGAAATATCGAAAATGGAGGCTCTCTTTCAATTATCGCCACAGCATTAACAGAAACGGGTTCTAAAATGGATGAAGTCATCTTTGAAGAATTTAAAGGAACTGGAAATATGGAACTTCAACTAGATCGAAGAATAGCTAATCGAAGATTGTATCCAGCAATTGATCTTTTATCTTCGAGCACAAGACGAGAAGATTTACTGATTGATGAAAATCTACTTCGTAAAATGTGGATAGCTAGAAAGATGTTAGCGGATATGACCCCAGTAGAAGCCATTGAATTAATGTTAGATCGATTTAAACGAACAAAAGATAATCCTGAATTTATAGCCACCATGGGAAGTTAACCAGTGGTCCCTTAATCAAATTGCTATTTATTTCCACCCTCCGTATTTCTAGCATTGGAATGATGAACCAATCTTTTGAGCATGGGTGTCAAACATAGAGAGCAATTTTCTAAATAACACTATTTCAAATGCTTTGAGATGAACTCGTTACCTTTTAAACTCTAGATTGTGCTACTCGAGTTGTCATAACCACAAGGAAAAATTGCTATAAATTAACGTTGTCGTTAGTTTAGAACAAGAAAACGAAACATAAGTGCTCTAAAAACAGTGGAAACTCACTCTTGAGTTCCAAACGATAGAAGCGCCGATAGGTTTTTACTTTAGCTTAAGAAATACTCGCTAAATGTTTGGTGACTTTAGATTTTAAATTGGCTGCTTTATTTTGATGGATCACATTATTTTTTGCCAATTTGTCGATCATCGATATAATTTCTGGAAAACGTTTTGCAACACCTTTATTGTCTTCTAATTTTTTAAAATCTCTTATTGCATTACGTACCGTTTTATGTTGGTAACGGTTCTGTAATCTTTTCTTTTCAGAAGATCGTATTCTTTTCAAAGCCGATTGATGATTCGCCATAATAAATGATTCGGTTAGTATGTAGCCCGTAGGGGAATCGAACCCCTCTTACCAGGATGAAAACCTGGCGTCCTAGCCGATAGACGAACGGGCCAAACTTCAATCTGCAAAACTACATTCTATTTGTAATATTTCAAAATTCAATATACCTCGTGTTGTGATTACTTTCATTAATTTGCATGCCAGCACCAACTTAGATCAATTCATGACAAATCGATATCTTACGATCTTCTTACTGTTTGTATTCATTACTCAACCGATGTATTCCCAAGAGAAAACAGACAAACTGTACAATACCAATAAAGAAAATGTTGCTGTAAGTGGCTATGATGTTGTTGCTTATTTTATAGAAGAGGAACCGATTGAAGGAGATCACAGTATATCCTCAGAATATCAAGGAGTGATTTACTGGTTTGCCAATGAAGAAAATAAAGCAAAATTTAATCAATCTCCTGATCAATACAAGCCACAGTATGGAGGATGGTGTGCGTATGCAATGGGGAAAAAAGGCGATAAAGTCACGATCAATCCCAAAGCGTATTCAATAGAAGATGGAAAGCTCTACTTATTTTATAAAAAAGGTGCTACCGATACCTTAAAACGATGGCAGAAAAACACTGCAGAACTCAAATCTCAAGCTAATTCAGAATGGTCTCAATTGGTTGGTAGTTCATCCAATCTAGAACATTAATTGATCAATAATGAAACTTCCCAATTGGCTCTATATACTGAGATTAGCTGTGGCCGCGATACTCATCCAGTCTCTGTATTTTAAATTCACAGCACACCCTGAAGCCGTTCATATTTTTTCAACTTTGGGTGTTGAACCATGGGGACGAGTTCTTCTTGGAATGATTGAACTGATCACGGGTATTCTAATTTTAATCCCTAAAACGGTTCTAAAGGGTTTGTTTTTATCGATTGGATTGATGATTGGTGCTCTATTCACTCATTTGTTTACAGATGTTGGCATTGTTGTTCAATGGAATGATCAATCAGATCATGGTGAACTTTTCATAATGGCAATGATTGCATTAGTCTTAAGCATCGTTACCTTTTATAGGATATCAAAAAAGCTCAATATTTCTCATTGGGTCTTACTTAAAGAGGTTATTCAATTAAAGAGATAGATAGATTCTCCATGTCAAGACTTTCGGTCTTTTTTAAAAGAATCTATTTTTACGAGTACTGGCCCTTTTGGATTTTTTATTTACCTACTTTTTTTTATTGGCCTATATTGGGTTTTAAAGCACGTTCGTTGCTTTATTTTACTTCCATTAATCGATGCATGAATTTTGGGGGCACTTTTTTGAGCTCAAAATACAGTTATCTTAAATATTTGCCCAAACAAAACATCCCTGTTTCCTGTATTGTCAACCAAAGTATGTCGGTAAACGAAATAAAAAAACAATTGCTGAATCATCAATTAGACTACCCCATTATTGTGAAACCTGATATAGGAGAACGAGGTAAATCTGTTTCAAAAATTCAAAATAATCAGCAACTTTCAGAATATTTTGAGAATCCTTCATACCAAACTTTCATTCTTCAAGAATACATTGACTATCCAATTGAATTAGGGGTATTGTATTATAGGGACACCAATGGTCAAGGAAAAATCACATCTATTGGTTTGAAAAAATTTTGTACCGTCGTTGGCAATGGACAAGATTCTCTGAAGAAACTTATTTCAAAAAATCCTAGAACCTTCGGAAGAAAAAAACAACTGCAAAAAAGGTTTCAAAACCAATGGAATCAAGTTTTAAAACCCAATGAAAAAGTTCTGATTGAACCGATTGGTAATCATAACTTAGGCACCACTTTTTTAAATGGAAATCATATGTTTTCCAAAGAAATGATGCATTGGATTGACCAAATCGCTTCTATGATTCCTCATTTTGATTATGGTCGGTTTGATTTACGAATTAAAAATTGGGAAAGTTTTAAAAAGAATGATGGAATCAAGATATTAGAAATTAATGGGGTTAATTCAGAACCCATCCACATCTATTCACCTAAATTTGGATTGATGAATGCTTACAAGGAAATTTTCAAACACATGCATATCATTCATCGATTAAGTTTAAAGCAAATCAAGAAATCCCCACCTGTGTCAATCAAAAGTTTTGTCCAAGCAATCGTTGATTTCAAAAACAAAAAAGAACAACCTAACTATATGATTCAAGCATGAAAAATTTCGAACCACACCATCATGTCCTCTCACAATTAAAAAATTTAATTTCTAATCTTTCGGTTGAAGAGTTGACCAAAAAAAGTGATTTACTTTACAATGCTTCTATAGGGGAGCACTTTCGTCATATCATTGAATTTTATCGATGTTGTTTGTTTTTTAGAAAAGAAGATGTGGTCAATTATGATTTAAGACCACGAGACAAAACCTTAGAAAATGAACCATCAGCAGGGATTAATGCAATCAATGAATTGCTAACTCAACTTCAATGCTTGTCTCATCCTGAAAAAATTATTTTGAATCTTCAATCAGAATGTATTGTCGATGCTGGTGGAATTGCAACTAATTTGGACCGAGAGCTAGCCTTTTGTTTGGATCATTGCATTCATCATCAAAGCATCATCAAAATAGGCTTAAAGGCCAGTCAATTAGATCATTTGGTCGATAAGAATTTTGGAGTGGCTTTTTCGACACAAACCTATCGTGAAAAATGTGCATCGTAAGCTATGTACACCGAAAAAATGGATTTATATTGACCTCCAATAGAGATGAAAATCCCAATCGAAAAACAATCAATCCAGATTATTATTTTATTGATAATCAAACATTTATATTCCCAAAAGATAAAAAAGCCGGAGGTACTTGGTTTGCAATAAATTGTACTAAATCTCAAGTTGGATGCATATTAAATGCACAACAACCTCACCATAAAAAAAGCAATCAATCTCGAGGGGTTTTTTTACTTAATCATCTTAAAAAATTTCGTTTTTACCAAAATTTAACCGCCCGTCATTTTCAAAATTTACCCCCATTTGAGTATCTCTTTATTGACTACAAGCAAAAGTATCCTCAGTTTCGCACTTATTATTGGGATGGTCAAAAACTACTGAATAAGAAAAGCGAACCTCAAAAAAATGAACTTTGGAGTTCTAAATCTCTGTACAGTAGAGAAAAACATTCTGAAAACTTAAGTAGTTACAATCGATGGATCAAACAAAATCCAAACTTCAATCAAGAATCGATGATGCAATTACATGAAGACTATTTTGTTCAAGGTTTAAAAAGTAAAAACTTTCATCGACACCAACAAACATTGAACATACAAACGGTTAGTATTACATCATTATCCGTTGATGGAGACAATAAAAAATTAGTCTATAGGGATTTGATCTCTAAAGAGATAACGGAAAGAGAATTTTATTGACTTAATAAGCTCTTGCAAAGACTACTCGACCTTTGGATGCTTTTCCTGTAAGGATGCATTTTCCTTCTTCCAAAACTTGATTTTTAGGAATGCATCTTATAGAGGCTTTGGTTTTGGCTTGAATTTTTTGTTCCGTTTCACTAGTACCATCCCAGTGAGCTAAAACAAACCCACCCTTATCATTTAGGATTTTTTCAAATTCACCAAACGAATTGACATTAGTGGTATTGTTTGTTTGGAACTTCAATGCTTTTTGATACATCTCATTTTGCATTGATGTAAGTTTTTTTTCCACGTAATCTACCAATTGATTCATTGGAATGATTTCTTTTTCCAAAGTCAAACGGTAACTAACCTCTACTTGATTGTGTTTTAAATCTCTAGGTCCGATTGAAATTCTAAGAGGAACACCTTGAAGTTCGTATTGATGAAATTTATAACCAGGTTTGTGGTTTTGCTTGTCATCATAGGAGATTCGATACTGTTTCTTAGAAAAGCGATTCATAAGATTGTTAGCGACTTTAGTGATGTTTTGAAACTCTTGGTCATTTTTGTATATAGGGATGATAACGACTTGGATTGGTGCTAAATTGGGGGGCAATACCAAGCCATAATCATCTCCATGAGTCATGACTAACGCTCCCATCAAACGAGTCGAAACGCCCCAAGATGTTGCCCATACATAATCTAGATTTCCTGATTTTGTGGCAAATTTCACATCAAAAGCTTTAGCAAAATTTTGTCCAAGAAAATGTGACGTACCGGCTTGAAGTGCTTTACCATCTTGCATTAAAGCTTCGATGCAGTAGGTGGTTTCTGCTCCAGCAAATTTTTCATTTTCGGACTTTGTACCCTGTAAAACGGGAATCGCCATGTGCTTTTCGACGAATTCAGCATAAATCTCATTCATCAATTGTGCTTCGTTAAGAGCTTCTTGTTTGGTAGCATGGGCCGTATGACCTTCTTGCCATAAAAACTCTGAAGTACGAAGAAAGAGTCGAGTGCGCATTTCCCATCGCACAACATTAGACCATTGATTTAGTAAAATGGGGAGATCTCGATACGATTGTATCCAATTTTTATAAGTATTCCAAATAATAGCTTCGCTTGTTGGTCGAACAATCAATTCTTCTTCTAACTTTGATTGGGGATCGACCATTAATTTTCCTTCAGCATTTGGATTGTTTTTCAAACGATAATGCGTGACTATAGCGCATTCTTTGGCAAATCCCTCTGCATTTTTTTCCTCTGCTTCAAAAAGTGATTTGGGCACAAAAAGTGGAAAATATGCATTTTGATGCCCTGTATTTTTAAACATTTGATCTAGTTGAGCTTGCATCTTTTCCCAAATTGAAAACCCATTGGGTTTAATAATCATGCAACCTCGTACGGCAGAACTTTCAGCTAGATTTGCCTTGATGATTAATTCATGATACCATTTGGAATAATCTTGTGATCTGGGTGTTAATCTCTTTGACATAATGACTTTGGCATAACTTTTGAATTATTTAAATTATATGAACTTGGCAAATTTAATAATTCACTATATCCCTTTAAAAATGAAAGCAATAACTCATGTCAAATGGAACTTAAATTTTGGAATGATTGCTTTACTCGTTTTTCTTCTTGGGAGTTGCAGTGGATACTATACAAGTATTCCGGCTGATGGTATCTACGGTTATCGGCAGATTGAAATTCAACATGCTCCTTCACCAAACCATCCGAAGTCATCTTTTTATAAAAATTATTTCAATAATCTTTCGGAACAGGAAAGTTTTTCCTATGATGATCGAACCCCATTAAGAGATTCCATCTATACGGACCTAGAAGATGATTCTCATATTCAAGGTTATCAGACTTATGGACCATGGGGGCAAAGTAATTCAACTACTAGGATTATCATCAATAACTATTATCCTCATGATTATGCTTTTGGGTTTGGCTTTTATAATCGTCCTTGGGGTTTTGGATTTCGTCCCTTTTATGGATACAGAAATCGATTGTTCTTTCCTTACAGCAGAAGGTTTCATCATCCATGGAATCATCACTGGCACTACCCGACTTTTGCTTATAATCCCCATTTGGGCTATGAGTATGGATATTCAAGCTTCTGGTCGCCAAGCCCCTATCATTATTGGAATCCATATCCTTATTATGGACACGGATGGGGATATCCCCTAGCTTATAGAAATTATCGAGCTGAAGGATATTCCGGGGTCTCTTATGTTCGAAATCGAAGAAACCAACCCATTCCTTCTACTGAATCTCAAAACAGAAAAACTAGAAAAGGGAAAGAATCTAGAAATACATCCAAAGCTTCAAATTCTCTATCGACACAACTTGCTTTATCTCGTTTGCAATCTTCATTGGCAACACCGAGATATTATGGTTCTCAAAGTCCTAGATTGACGCGCTCTGGATCAGTAGGCTCCGACGTTGGAACATCTCAACGAAACTCAGGTAGTACCAACTTAGTTACATCAAGAACGCAATCTGGATCAACGAATTTGGCTCATTCTCGTCAAACTATTCAAAGAAAAAGCCGTGTCAACCCTCCTCGTTATCAAGTTTCCACATCAAAGAGATCTCAAGAGTCCTCAGTGGATTCTCCAAGAAAATCAAATGTTCATTCAAATACCAGGTATCGTCAACCAAGAACGACAAGAAGTTATCGAAGTAATGATGAACCAAATCAAAGAACGACCTCATCCGTAAAGCGAACTTATACACGCTCATCGAGTTCCACCAATTCCATTCAATCTAATTATAGATCCCCATCAAAATCTACGTATCGTCGATCGAATCATGATGCCACTCGAACTCGATATTCTCAACCAAGGACCTCCAGAACTTATCAAAATAATAACGCTTCCTACCGAAGTTCTTCAAGATCCAGTAGTGTTTCAAGAAGTCAATCAAAGCAATCGAATTACAGTAGCTCAAGGTCATCCTCTTCAAATTCTAGGGGAAGATCATCCTCTTCCAGCCGAAGAAATTGATTTGGAAAATAGTGAATCATGGATCGAAAATTTAAGAAATTCTATTTCGTCTTTTATTTACAGTTGGTTGTTGGATGTGTGATGTTAAGCGCACAAAATGTCAATGATGTCTTTACTTTTTCACAATCTTCTTTGAATGGCTCCGCTCGTTTTGTAGCTATGGGGGGATCTTTTCAAGCATTGGGAGGCGATCCTTCTGGAGTTCTTTCCAATCCAGCAGGTAGTGCCATTTATTTGAATGGTGAGTTTAATGCCACTCTATTTTATGACAATAAGAATACCAAATCCATTTATGGGAATACGGTAACGACCATGACTGGTTCTGAGTCGGATGTTTTTAGTTTGGGACAAGCATCAGTCATTTTTCCTGTTGAATTTATGACCTATCGGCAGAATAATAGCAGCAGCAAGTTTAGTGTTGGAATGTTTTATAGTGGAAGGAATTATTACAAAAATGATTTTGTTGTCAATGGAGAAAATACCTTGGGGATTGATTCTTATTTTGTGAATCATGCCAATGGATCAAGAATTAAACTAGACGAATTACAGTTTAGAAGAGGCGAGAATATTTCCAATAGATATGATGACTTAGGCGAAGATTTTGGATATTCTGCGCAACAAGCTTTGTTAGGCTTTCACTCTTATTTAATTGAACCGATTGATGATAATCTAAGTAGCACTGAGTATATCTCTGCTTTGTCAGAATACCAACAACTTCCATTGGAACAAAACTTTATCTACAACCAAAGTGGGATTAATCATCAAATGACTTTAAATTTTGCATTTGAGTTACAAAACCGTTATTATTTTGGCACCAATATCAATATTGATTGGTTTCGCTATAAAGAAATCAGCGATTATTTAGAAACGGGACATGATGTTCATTCTCCTTATTCAGAAATAAATTTTGTCAATAACTTTTCTACTTTAGGTATTGGTTATTCCTTTCAATTAGGAGCTTTAGTCAAATTATCTGAATTTTTTAGAATGGGAATGACCTATGAAACTCCCAAGTGGATTGATTTTGAAGATGAAACCAGTCAATTGATCATCAATGAAACTTTAGTTGATGAAAAACCACTTGAACCTATTGATCCAAACATTATCAATGTATATTCTCCTCATACACTACGAATTGCTGCAAAGTATTCTGTTGGGGCGGCTTTTGTATTTGGTCAAAGAGGACTGATTTCTATTGACTATAGTATACAACCACTTCAGAATTCTAAGTTTTCTGATCCGGAGTTTCCAAATTCTGATGTATTTAGTGGCACCAACAACTTAATATCCTCCTACTTTCAAACTCATTCAATATTAAGAGTGGGGGGTGAAATCAATTTGAATCGATTTAGCTTTAGATGTGGGTATTTTAATGAATCATCCCCTTTTGCTAACTTTAATCAACAAACACGAGGATTTACGGCTGGATTCGGCTATAAATTTGGACCACATCAAATCAATGCTGCTATGATTGTCGAATCTCGAACAACAAATCATCAGTTTTATACTAATTATTATGATTCACAAGGAACTCCATTTTCATATCAATTGGAAAAAAACCCATTTGGCCTTTTCTTGAGTTATCATTTTAAATTTCTTTAGTCATTGAGATTATAAATTTCAAAGTAAATTGCATCAACTTCTTGGATCAATATTTTTTAATCGTGTTGGTATTTTAGGATTGATGGTATAACCAAAAGTAACGTGATGTATAGAGTATTTTTATGAATCAACAAAAAGGATACCTATAAAAGTCTCATTATGGTATTTATGCATGTAATGGCATTTGTGACGAATTTTATTATGTGGAAAAAAGACGAAACTGGAAGTATCAAAAAGTATGAAATAGTGTCAAGCGAAACATCTGATATCCTAAAAAAATTGGTGCCCTTATTTTGTACAGTTCGTGAAATTTGGTTGTTTGCTATCCGCTAATGTATTAGCGAATTCTTTGCATGCACGCACGTTACCCACATCCCAATCACTTAAATCTTGATCAAAACGACTAGCTCCTTTGAACATTTTCTCCATACTGCGGCACTGACCCACATTCCAACCACTTAAATCTTGATTAAAAGAGGTCGCATTTTCAAACATATATCCCATACCTGTAACACGATCTACATCCCAACTACTTAAATCTTGATTAAAAGAGGTCGCACCTCGGAACATAGAAGCCATACCTATAACACGATCTACATCCCAACTACTTAAATCTTGATTAAAAGAGGTCGCATTTTCAAACATGCTCCCCATATCAGTTACATTTCCAACCTCCCAA
>JAPORT010000068.1 GCA_026710085.1 Flavobacteriaceae bacterium
ACGCAATCCCCTTTGTTTTCAACGAATGCGGTGTAAAAAACGAGGAAGTTGAGAAACTTGGGCGTTTTCGGATGAGTTGTTTTAACTCCTCTTCCGTCGCATGCGGAATCATTTTGGTGTATCGCGCCATGAGAATTATTTTTCACAAAGATAACAATGTAGAACGCACTTTAGTACCAGTTTGATTGAAACAAGTGGCCAATTACATTGAAATACACACCCTTTTAAACGATGCAGAGGCAGAGGAAGACGTTGCCCGCTTTGACTGATGGATCAGTGTCATCGAAGAGGACGTTAATCAAGTCGTCAAGGGGCTCCATACCTTTCAATGACATCGGAGATATATCAATGCACTAGTTTTGAAACAGTCGTATGCTAGAGCTAAACGAATCAATGGAAAAATTCATAGTCATTACCATTGCAAGAGGTTTTCGAAGTTTTAAGAGTTTTAAAAATGCCGAACTATTCCAAAGTGGAAGGTTTAGATCGTTATCCACATATACTGGGATAGAACCGTTTTTTGATTAGGCATACACAAGCCATAATAACCTATTGTAGCCTATCGATGTGTGGTATTGAACCTTATTTAACTTGGGATATTTTGAAGACATAAGCCAATTGATCTTCGAGATTTAAATCATTGGGATTAAAATCTGGCATACGTATCACCAAATGGCTACCTTGTTGCGAATAGGAAAGTTTTTCACCAGTAGCTAAAAATTCGACAGTTGCATTTTCATCCACTTCGATATCTTTAATGATAAGTTCATTATGAGGCCATTTGGGAGAAATAGCATAAACTGAATTGTCTTTCGATGTGAAAAATAGTTCTTTTAGAGCCTTACCTGGTAATTGATTGACGGTTTGATCTAGAATATAGGTGCCCTCAACATAACTTTGTCCTTCCTTGAGTAACTGAAAGTTTCTGTCGCCTTCTGTCCATTGGAAAGAGCGTTTCCATTCTTTTGTGCCATATATTGCTTCTCCATTGGTTTCCAACCATTTTCCCATTTGAAGCAATCGTTCCTGCATGATGACGGGAATTCGGCCATCCGCTTTCGGCCCTACATTAATACAAAGATTACCTCCTTGACTGACGATGTCAATAAGCATAAGCACTAGTGCTTGTGCGGAATTATAATTTTCAATATTTTCGGCTCGATTGTAGCCAAAAGAAAGCCCCATTCCTCTGATTTCTTCCCACGGTTTGTCAAAATTGATTTCTTCTCTGAGATATTCCGTGGTATAAAAACCTCCATTTTTATGTCTCCCACCGGCTTCCCATCGATCATTGATAACAACAGTAGATTTAACTTTTGATTCATTAAATAACCAACTGAGAAGATCTGTACTTTTCCAATACTCTCCACCATTATTCCACTCACCATCAGCATAAATCAAATCGGGAGCATATTGATCAACAAGTTCCTTGAATTGGGGATGTAAATAATCCGAAACGAATTTATCAAGCCCCAACTGGTACCATGGATGGTACCACTCATAAAGTGAAAAATAAAGTCCAGCCTTGAGTCCTGCGTCTTTCATTGCTTTAACATAATCACCCACTAAATCGCGATGTGGCCCCGATGATACACTGTTCCATAAATAACCTCTTGATTTACTAGCATGCTCGTTTGGCCAAAGAGTATAACCATCGTGATGTTTTGAGGTCATCACCACATATTTTGCTCCAGCTTTTTTAAACAACGTTGCCCATTGTTCAGGATTATATAGTTCTGCTTTCCATAGCTTTGTGAAATCGATATAATTAAAATCTTTCCCATAGGTTTTGTAATGAAATTCTGGAATTTCTTGACCAGTAAAAGTGCCATTACCAAAAACGCTTTGTGATTGAAACCATGTTTGATACCACTCCGTATAGGTGCCATTGGGAGACCATGATGGGACAGAGTAGAGTCCCCAATGGATAAAAACGCCAAATTTCGCATCGGAGAACCATTCTGCTACAGGTCGAGAATTAAGCGATTCCCAGTTGGCTTGGTAAACCACCTCTTGTCCCTTTAAAGTTAAAGGAAGAATAGATGTTGACAAAAAAACAAAAAGTATTAGAAAAGAGATATTCTGTTTTAACATTATTAAATTTTTAAACGATTCAAAAAATAGAAACCGAAGATAGGAATATAAATTTTTCTTGAATTTAAAGTACGTAAGACAAAAGTAGATAAATCTAAAGAGGTTTATTTCCTTTTGGGACCGCTAACTTAATAAAAGAGAATTCCATTACCGATGATGAGTAGATGAGCGATACATTTGAAAAACATATTCAATGATGATTTCTAATGCCAACATCAAGGCTTGATTATAGATTCTTACATACAAGTTATGTAGCGAATCGCTATATTCAGAAATTATGAGGTACAATGATTCAAAAAATACTGTCGAGTACATCACCACTATGAAGTATTTAACGATGATCGAACCCTTGAACATCAAGAGCATAACCACGTTTGTATGCGTTTAAAAATGCAGTTTTTAATAGTAAAGATTAAGATTCAATCGAATGATTTTAAGTCGTTTTTTATTGTTTGTTGAAACAAAAAATTGTCTAAATAGGCTAAGATTCACAAGAATGATTCCACTTATATTTTCACACAGATCATTCTTGTGGTTGTGTTTCAAAGGAAAATGGAATATTTTATGTTGTATGTGTGCAATACGGCCAATTAAAGAGAACCTATAAATCTTAACAAATTCATAAATGTATTGGCGTTCAGGATACAGTCAATACTAAAGAGCGAGTATTGAGTAATTTCTAGATGATAAATCAAGTATTTGAATCATGTTCAAAGTATCATGCAGTATTCAAATGTTCTGCTTCATGTGTTGTCATGATTATGAGCCTTAACCTTATTCTAACTTTTATCAATTTTAAGTAAGCTAATAAATCGGATAATTTAATTTTGACTCTGTTTAACAAAAGCATTGAGTACTTCTGATATTTTACTGATTCTCTCAGGAATCGTCATTGTATCCTATTTTTTCGATGAATTTGCAAGAAGAACTAGGTTCCCATCTGTCATTTTATTAATGCTCACTGGCATCATTCTAAGAGCCGTGGTTGATATTTTCTTACCCAATATCAGCTATGAATTTTTAAACACTCTAGTCCCTGTACTGGGAACTATTGGATTGATTATGATTGTTCTGGAAGAAGCTTTAGAACTGCACATTTCTAGAGATAGATTATCCGTTCTATTCAAAGGATTAACAACTGCTATTGTTTTATTATTAGTCAATATGTGGCTTTTGAGTTGGATTTTTCAGCAATATTTTCAGCTTGATTATAAAAGTGCAGTAATGTATAGTATTCCCCTTTCAGTACTGAGTAGCGCAGTAGCTATTCCTTCTGTGACGGGATTATTAAAAATTGATCGACAGTTTGTGGTTTACGAAACTACTTTTTCAGATATCATAGGAATAGCTATTTTTTATTATGCCATTGATAAATTTAGTACGAATAAAAATCCATTAGAATTAGGACAAATTTTCGACCAAATGGGGTTGATTTTTTTTATCGTTATCATATCAGTCATCATTACGGCTTTATTAATGGTGGTTCTAAGACAAATTCGACACTCTACAAAGTTTTTTTTTATCATCGCCATATTATTAGGAATCTATGGGTTTGGCAAACAAATGCATTGGCCAATTTTGTTAACGATATTTATTTTCGGATTAATGCAGGCAAATGTGGAATACATCCTACCAAAGTGGGTCAAAAAAAGAGTAGATGTTTTAGAATATAAAGAAGAAGTCGATACGTTTCATGTCTTGACTCAAGGGGCTAGTTTTATTGTCCGAATTTTTTTCTTTTTGTTTTTTGGCTTTTCAATTCTCTATACAGAATTCAATTCAGTATGGTCCTATGTATTAGGCTTTGGATTGTACATTGTGATGTTCATCCCAAGATATTTATATTTTGCCATAGGAAAGATTTTTCTCTTTTTTACTAGAACTTTTAAATTTTTAGAACCGAGGTACAGTCTGAAACCAAATACAGTCATTTTTATTGCTCCAAGAGGTCTGATTAGTATTTTGTTATTTATTGAAATAAGTTCTATAGATTCATTTAAAGTTGATGGTAATGGAATTGTTGACGAAAAACTTTTGCTCGTTTTAATTTTAACATCTATGGTATTCATGTTATTAGGAACCTTGAAAAAAGTAAAGCCCGAAGAATCTAAAACAGAATCACTTATCTTTTCAGATGATAATTTGAGTGAATACCATATGGAAAATTTAGCCCCATATCCTTCTGAAGATGATATCGATGAAATAGACGTTTCTAAGGATGAAAAAGAATATTGTGAAGAAGATGATGAATTCGATGAGCAAGACGATGATTCTCGAGAGAAACGGTGATGCAACTTTTTAAAAGTGCTGCTTTCAGATGCTGAAAATCAAAAAAAAGAGATGGTAAGTTAGGATTTAGTTTAGGGGAATTTTGGATATTTTTTAAAGTTCGGTTTTCGTTTGTCTAAAAATGCTTGTTTCCCTTCATGAGATTCTTCCAATAAATAGTACATCAATGTGGCATCCCCTGCCAATTGCATGATTCCATGTTGCCCATCTAATTCAGCATTGAGACATCGTTTAATCATTCGAATGGCCAAGGGGCTTTTTTCTTGTATCAATACACACCATTCCATAGTTGCATCTTCTAACTTAGAAAAAGGAACGACTCGGTTGACAAGCCCCATTTGTAGGGCTTCCTGTGCCGAATATTGTTGACATAAAAACCAAATTTCTCTCGCTTTTTTTTGCCCCACGTGTCTTGCTAGATAATTGGATCCAAATCCTCCATCAAAACTGCCTACTTTGGGTCCAGTTTGACCAAAAAGAGCATTGTCGCTAGCAATAGATAAATCACAAACCACGTGTAATACATGACCACCTCCAATGGCATATCCATTGACCATAGCAATGACTGGTTTGGGAATTTCTCTAATTTTTTTGTGTAAATCCAGTACATTCAATCGGGGAATCCCATCGGAACCGATATACCCACCTTGTCCTTTAACGTTTTGATCTCCACCACTACAAAATGCATTTTTTCCTGCTCCAGTCAACACCACAACATCGATTTTCGGGTTTTCTCTGCAGATATCCATAGCATGGTTCATTTCTTGAACAGTATCAGGACGAAAGGCATTGTAAACTCGAGGTCTATTGATCGTGATTTTGGCGACTCCTTGATAAAATTGAAATAGTATATCAGAGTACTCGCCAAGTGTTTTCCATAATCTCATTGAAACAAATTATTAGCGAAGTTAAAGTTTTGAACACTGTTTTCAATTGGTTTATTCGCATTATATTTTTTGGTTCTACTATGAAAGTTATGGGTCGAGTTTGAGATCTCCATTAAAAAATAAGACCGCTGCTCTCCAATTTTCAAACTTTCGATCGCCTTGACCAATGGCCTTGATTTCTTGAATCTGCCATTCAATCGCCCGGCTTTGGCATGGGAATGTAGAGTACACCTTGACAATGGTTTGGAAACCTCTTGACCACTTAGACACACTTCTTGGATGTCGGACTGAATCACGATCCATCCAACGTTCGAGATCTATTCAAGCCTCTTTCCAGGTGCTTGATTCAAAATAGGGATGTGACATCCTCTTTGAGTTTCCAAACGCGGCAGACCTCCCAGTGACTTTCTTGGACCCTTTGGAATATTTCCTTTTGTTTCTCGGTTCGGTTGTCGTCGTTTGTCAGGATGCCCAACCGAGCGTTTTGGAGCAAGCCATGTTTTTTCACTTCCCTTCGCCGCACTTGGTCGAGGGCCTTATTCGGATATGAAATCCAATGAAGCCGATCATGAATCAAGGGGGACCTCAGGCAGTCATTCTTGGGCAGAATAGATATTAGGCCACCACCGATCGGTGATGATGGTTTTGATGTGCTTTCTCCTTTCTTTTGACAATGGATGACGGAGGCAGTCTTGGACGTTGGTCATTAAATGGTCAAAACTTTTTCATCAAACAATAAATGATGAGAGACCAAAAGTAAAACACCCATAACGTTCGTAGTAGAACTTCAAAATTAAATAGCGACTCATGAATCAAGAACTTAGATTCAAATATTTTTTGCTAGTGTATTCCTTTTCTGCCATGACTTTAAAATAATCAAGCAATAAAAGATCATTGATTTTTCGAGGGGTTATTATTTCTAGAATCTTTGGTGTTGTACTAGTTTCATAAAAACCATCTAGAATGTTCCTCAACCCACCCAAATCCTGTGCTCGATGATATTCAAAACCATGATCTTTCGCTAAATATTGAGCACTTCTGTGATGCACGGCTTCAATGAATTTGTCAAAAACCAACGTATCCTTAGATTGAGTTGGTAATATTCTGAAAATACCGCCTCCCTGGTTATTGATGATGATAATTCTAAAATCGGATCTAGTGTAGTTGTTCCATAATCCATTAGCATCATAAAAAAAACTTAAATCACCTGTCATCAGAACGGTCGGAGATTTTGATTTTAAAGAAGCACCTATAGCTACTGAAGTAGAGCCTTCAATTCCACTAGCCCCCCGATTACAAAAAATAGAAATCGATGAATCCCATTGAAATAGTTGGGCGTAGCGAATGGTAGCACTATTTGAAAAATGAACTTGAGAACTTGAAGGAATTGATTTTGAAATTAAATCAAAAACTTTTAGATCGGATAGAGGTAATTTTTTGATAAATGCATTTCCTAACTTTTGAAAGTAACTGAAACGATTGAAAATATCTGTTTTGTATTGTTTTTTTTGATTCATTGTCTGCACACTAGAACTTAGAGATTCAAAAAATTGATTTGGTTGGCACTTGATGTGATGTTCTAGACAATAAAATGTATTATTGGCGGTATGATCGCCTAGATGCCAATGCTTTAAACTTTTAAGCTCTCTTAAGTAGGCTTTAATTTTTTTAGAAACAATCATGCCACCTATGGTCAAAACAATATCTGGAGCATTTATTTGGTGTGTATTTTTCGATAATTCAAGGGGAAACATCAATGAATCAATGGAATAAATAAAATTGGTGCCATGCACATTGGAAGTCGTTTCAGTGAAAACGACTGTTTGAGGATCATTTTCTAAGAAGCGGACTGTATTTTGATTTAATGTTTTGGGATTTAGTACGCCAATAAGCACCCAACGATTTGCATATTGATACCATTGATCAACCAAGTTTTTAGACTCGTTATCAACTGATTCAGAGGGGCTTTCTATTGATGCTTCAGGAAGCTTCATGCGATTTTTGGTCATTTGGTATAGTGGCTCCGTAAATGGTGCATTTATATGAATGGGTTGATTACTTTCAGACACTAATTGAAAGGCTTTGATGAGAGTTTTAAAATTTTGTAAAACAGTATGTTGTTGTATGCTTTCGATGTCTTGTTGAGAAGAATCTTTTGGAATTAAACGTTGATGAGGACATTGCAATATAGTGTCAATACCATGGATGATATCAGGTTTTAAAATATAAGATCCAATGGTATGTTGTTTTAAAACATGATCTTGTCGAATCACCTGACCATCACCAATGTCAATTTTAAAAGGTAAGCGATCAGCTGAAATCACAATGATGGGTCTATGGCTATAAAAGGCTTCAGCAATAGACGGATAGTAATTTAAAACAGCCGAACCTGAAGTACATATTAATAAAACGGGACGTTGTATTTGCTGAGCAATGCCTAGAGCAAAAAAACCTGCTGCTCGTTCATCAATAATACTGTAGGTATTAAAAAAGGAATCGGCCACAAAGCTCTTAATCAGTGGAGCACTACGAGAGCCAGGACTGATAATAACTTCTGAAAAATTAAATCTTTTGGAAAGGACAACAATCAGTTGAGCTAATGGAATCGTCGAAATTTCAGTCGATGAAATAGAGTTCTCTTGGATTGTCATTCAAATGTTGGGTTGGATCATTTGGCTTCTTTTTTCAGCATTCATTAACTTGGCTCTCTTTGGGGATGATTTTAAATCGAATGTTTAAGTTTTTGTATGAATCATCATGTCAATTGTTTCTTTCACATGAATGCGTATTGTCAAATCATTAATTTGAATCAATTCGGAAAAACGACTTCGATTAAAGGTTCAGTAAATATCACGTATTAAGTTTTCAGTTTCAAGAAAAATTGAAAAAGGTGAGCTAATAGAATACACAATAAAGCCCCCATAACATTAAGCCATAAATAACTAATGATATCTAAATAAAATATCAAAAGAACTAGCAATTCAGAAAGTAAAACAGAAATAAAGGCGGCTCTAGATTTTATGTGTTTAAAGAAAAAAGCCAACAGAAAGACACCAAGGATTGCTCCATAAAACAACGAACCAATGATGTTTACCAACTGGATGAGATTTTCAAAGAGATAACCAATTGATGCAAACCCTATGGCGATTAACCCCCAAAAGACAGTGAAAATTTTAGAAGCATTTAAATAGTGTTGATCAGATTTGCCTCTTATTCTTCGTCTGTATAAATCTACGGTAGCCGTTGCCGATAAAGCATTAATTTCAGAGGCTGTCGAACTCATCGCGGCACAAAAAATGACCGCTAGCAAGAGTCCAATAAAACCTTTGGGAAGATTCCCCAAGATAAAACTGATAAAAACATAATCTTTATCATTGACTTCAGCATTGTTATCGATGATTTTAATTAAGTCTTTGGTTTGTTCTCTTTTGTTTTTTTCTTCATACTCTAAAAAAATCAGTTCGTTTTGAAGATTTTCATCTTGTGATAAATTTGGATTTAATAGGAGTTGTTTTATTTCATTTTGTAAGTTCAAGTGATTAGCTTCTAAAACTTGAAGTGTTTCAGCTTGATCAGAATTTCGAATCATTTCAAGATTTTGTGGGTTGTAATGAATGGGAGCAGTTTCTATTTGGTAAAATAGAAAGACCATCACTCCTACAAGCAATATAAAAAACTGCATGGGTACTTTTAAAAATCCATTCATTAAAAGTCCCATCTGACTGTGTTGGATTGACTTTCCTGATAGATATCGTTGGGCTTGGCTTTGATCGGTTCCAAAATAGGAGAGTGCTAAAAAGCTTCCACCGATAATGCCTGTCCAAAATGTATATCGATTTTCTAAATCAAAGGAAAAATCGATCACTTCCAATTTTCCAGATAATCCAGCAATTTCCAATGCCTTATGAAAATTGAGTTCATTTGGAAAACTATAGATGATATACCCAAAAGCCAAAAACATCCCAAGAAAAATAATAGCCATTTGCCATTTTTGAGTTACATTAACGGCTTTTGTTCCACCAATAGAAGTATAGACAATCACTAGCAGACCGACAATAATGACGACGGTATTTAAATTCCATCCCAAAACCACACTTAAAACAATCGAAGGAGCATAAATGGTGATTCCTGCAGCTAGTCCTCTTTGTATAAGAAACAGAATAGCGGTAAGAGTTCGTGTCTTTAAATCAAATCGATTTTCTAAGTATTCATAAACCGTGTAGACTTTTAATTTGTGATAGATTGGAATGAAAAACAGACAAATAATGACCATAGCAATAGGAAGTCCAAAATAGAATTGTACAAACCCCATCCCATCATGGTATGCTTGGCCAGGTGTGGACAAAAACGTTATAGCACTGGCTTGCGTGGCCATGACAGATAAACCGACAGTCCACCAACGTGCGGAATTTCCAGCTTTTAAATAATCTGAAATATTTCTATGAAAATGGTTTTTCCATATTCCAAAACCGATAATGAATCCGATAGTGCCCAGAAGGACCACCCAGTCTAAAACAGACACTAACTATAGAATTTCATGAAAAGGTAAAATCCAATCCAATAAACAAAATTGAAAGAAAGCAATAAAACATAACTCAATTTATTCATGTCCCAATGAAATCAAATTAGCAAAAAGACGATAGGCTCCTGCAATACCATATGGAAGCTGTCGAAAAAAACTTATTCCGGTGTAGATAATCTTTCCTTGATGATAATCAGCAATTAATAAACTTCCTTCCAAAGGTTGCTCTTCGGGATCATTCATGCTTAAAATCGGTTGAAAACGGTCATCCCAATCGGAAGCGAAGTACAATCCTCTTTCTTGAATCCATTGTTTAAAATCGGCTTGTGTGATTTTGTTAGGATGATTTAAAACAGGATGAGAGACATCTAAAAACCGAATTGGTGAATGTTCATCAGTGACCCGTAATCTTGATAATTGAAGATGCAACGGCGTCATCTGAGAAACTTGAAGATTTCTAGAGGTATTATACTGAATAATGAGCGTCCCTCCTTTTCGAGCATATTCCCACAATAGGCTGCTTTTCTGAGCTATGGATTCTTCGACATTAAATGCCCTAATTCCAATAATTAATGTTTTATATTTCTCAATATCACTTAATTGAACTTGATCTATATCATATTGATTCACTTCAATGCCAATGCTACGAAGTGATGAAGGTATTTCATCACCAGCGCCGTTGATATAACCAACGGTCTTGACTGTTGTTTTGAAATCAAGATGGGTCGCTCGAGTCACACTAGGATGCACTTTATAATGACGACTGATGTGTGGATAATCAATGATGGTCATTTGGTGATTCAGTTTTTTTCCATCATCTGATTGGATAATGGCTTGGAAAGAATCACTTGTATCTCCTTTAGGAGGATTGACTGAAAATGAAAAGTTTTTTGTTTGCCCCACTTGTTCTATTGAAACTTGGTGTGTCTTGGGGGTTACATGCCAACCTTCGGGCGTAGCAATGGATAAATTTCCTTGAAAATTTGGTCCATGTGCAGTTACTTGAACATTAATTTGTTGGGCTTGGTCATTTTTGAATAAATAGGACGATTGATCAAAGCCAAAAGTGGCAGGTGGAACCACTTGAAAATATTCCACGACTTGCCCCTCAACGGGATCATTATTTCTGAATTTCAGTGATTCTTCAAATTCAATGATTGTGTTACCAATTTCAAAAGAAAAGAGGGCATTTATTTTTTTTGGTGTATCGGGTAGATATTGAATCGACGGATCTTTCACTAAATAATGAGCTTTTTCTTTTTTTTCTAATAACCAAAATGGGGTTGTTAAATCATTATCAAGATGGATGGTATGACGGGTGTTAAAAGGATTATTTTTTTTCAATACTTGATTGATTTCTAATTTGGTTTGGCCAAATTCGATTGAATTTAATTGAACAGATAGAGAACCCAAATTGGTCGCCATTAATGCAATATTTAGTTGTTCATTAGGAATCCCAAATGGTTTTGATGTGTTGTATTGTAGTTCCAAGCCAATAGCTGCTTTAATGATTGCTTTGAGTTGATGAGACTTTTCTGATTTTAGTTGTTGATCTTTTAATTGAAGAATCAAGTCATAGACTTTTAAAAGATCGGGAACACTTTCATAAGGCGATTTAAAACTGTATTGATCAAGAATTTGCTTCATTAGTTGAGCAATGGGTTTCCCTCCGTTTATTCGATTCCATGAAGTGTCCACATCATCAAAAACATCATTGGTTGGTGCATCTCCGCGAATAAGTTCAAAGTACTCCGTTCGTAGCCCATAACTTGGAGAACTGCCAAATCCTTGGGATTTATGTTGACTTCGACTTAGAGCTGCAATTTCTGAATTAGTGAGACCCGTTATGGGATCATAGAGACTAACTTCTAATGGTATCACATTTTTTTGCTTCATGGCATTTTCAAAGTTTTCACGACTGCCATAAAACCACCATGATGTATTATGGAATAACCTTTTTGGCTTCCAATAATCTTTATAGATTCCTAATGAATCATTGGCTAGAATATCAAATGCTTCGATACTTAGTAACGACGCTGCAGTGTGATGACCATGGGTTCTTCCTCTTTGATGATCAAAACGATTGATGATGATATCAGGTCTGAAGTCATTGATAACATCCAATGTTTGTTTTAAAAGGAGATCTTTTCCCCATATGGAAAAAGTTTCTTTGGAAGATTTGGAATAACCAAAATCGATTGCTGTGGAAAAAAACTGTTTCCCTCCGTCAATCTTTCGAGCTTCCATCAATTCATAAGTACGAATCAAACCCAATTCATCTTGTAATTCAGGACCGATTAAGTTTTGTCCTCCACCTCCTCTAGTGAGAGAGAGATAGGCTATTTCAGCATTTCTAAAGTTTGAGAAATAGGAAATGACAGCTGTGTTTTCATCATCTGGATGAGCTGCTACATATAAAATCTTTCCAAGAAAATTGAATTTTTGTAAGTCCTTATAAATATCGATACTGCTTTGAGCATTTAAAATAGAGCCATGATAGATCAAAAGCAATAGAATAGAGAAGAAGCAAATAGAAAATTTAGTTCGCATGCCTAAGGTTACTGATAAAAGTGAAATTAGTCAAAAACAAATCGAGTAGCATAATCTTTTAGTTTTTCATAAACATGGGATAAAGGCAATCCCACGACATTGGTATAACTCCCTTTAATCGAATCAACCCCAATCGACCCAATCCATTCTTGAATACCGTAGCTTCCTGCTTTATCAAAGGGAGTATGACTTTCAATATAATACAAAATCTCATCTTTTTCCAATGGTTTAAACGTTACCTCGGTCGATTGATGTATCAAGTCAACCTTTTGATTCAATAAAAACCCCACACCAGTAATCACTTTGTGGGTTTGTCCGCTCAACTGTTGTAACATGCGAAATGCTTGTTGTTCATTTTCCGGTTTTCCAAGACAATGTAGACCATCCCAAACGATGGTGTCTGCCACAAGAATCAAATTCTCATGAGTTGAGATACTATGAATCTTATTGGCTTTTTGATGGACAATATAATCGACAATTTCCACATCCTTCAGATGGTTAGGGTATTGTTCATCAAAATCCGGATGTATGGTTGTAAATGGAAATCTCGTCTCCATGAGAAGCTCTTTTCTTCGTTGAGAATTAGAGGCCAAAATCAATTGGATAACTTTGTGGGGTTTAGACATCGAATTATTGGCTCCAAAGCGTTGTTTTCCAAGTTTGTTGAGACCTCATAACTTTTTCAATGATATCTCGAACACAACCGGAGCCACCCACATAGGGACTGATATAATCGACAATTTCAAGCACATCTCTGGCGGCGTCTTTTGGACAACTCGATAATCCAACAACCTCTAATAATGGAATATCAGGTACATCATCACCCATATAAACCACTTGAGTCAAATCAAGTTGAAGATCCTTATTGATTTCATCAAACTTTTCTAGTTTGCGATGGATTCCTAAGTGAACTTGATGAACCCCTAAATCGAGTAGTCGTTGTCGGCTTTCTAGATTGGTGCTGCCACTGATGATGATGATTTTATAACCATTTAAAACGGCCGTCCTTAATCCATATCCATCTTTGGTATGCATCAAGCGAAGCATTTTATTTTCATGAGAAATGAGAAATTTCCCATCAGTTAACACACCATCCATATCAAAAATGAATGTTTTGATGCCATTTAAGCGTTGAATTAAATCAATTTCCGATAACATAAACTAAATCATTGAAATCTATCGTAGGCCTCAAATGTAAAATTAATTTAGTTCAATATATTTGATTTATTGGACTGAAGCAAGGTAACGGAAATCAAAAGAGACTCATTGACCCACAGGTTACCCCCATATTTTTAAAGCTAATCTCTTTTAATAATGATTTTATTTGTTTGTGATACATCATAAAAGATGAGTTAGTGATTAGATGAATGCTAAAGATCCCTCTTTCGAAAACCAACGAAACGAGTCTCTTGACCAAAAAAACGAAAAATTTCACAAAGATTTTAGAAAATACATTCTGAAGTGCCTCCCCCATTGTTAGGACAGTTATGGGTCACGATTAACTTATGGTGAGAGCACGAAAAAAACATAACTAAAAATCCCTAGTTTGGATTAAATTTGCCCTGTCTATGAAGTATGCACCGTTTTATAAGCAATTGCTTAAAATTTATATTCAGAATTATTACTTATTGCTCCCCATTAGCATTATTCTGATTTCTTGTATTGGTGCTTTTGGTACACTCATTTTATCCATGGAAGGCATGTCTCTGATTAATGTTCTCCATTTGTTGTTGGTCGTTGTTTTGGCCATGATTTACCTAGTAGGAGTCATTGGTCAATTACCTAGAAAGCAATCTTTTTTCTTTTTGTAT
This sequence comes from Flavobacteriaceae bacterium, assembly GCA_026710085.1. Lineage (GTDB taxonomy): Bacteria > Bacteroidota > Bacteroidia > Flavobacteriales > Flavobacteriaceae > Bin25. Next base: position 14,154 of record JAPORT010000068.1, read on the forward strand.
TGGGGTGTCATCGCTGAGTTGATTCTAGTAACCTATCACTTTTTCACCTTTTCAGGATAGGTACATCAAATGCTTTATTGCCTCTTGGGTTTCATGATGCGATCTTGAGTTTATGAAAACCTTAAAGGCTATTTTATTTTCAAATCGATTGACAGCAATGCTGTTTCTCGTATTTGCAATAGCATTGGCATTTGGAACATTTATTGAAAGTTGGTATTCCACCCAAACAGCTAAAATTTGGATTTACAATGCTAAGTGGTTTGAAGCTTTATTTTTATTATTTGTCATCAATTTTTCTGGAAATATTTTCAAATACCGATTATTGAGAAAAGAAAAGTGGGCTGTTCTTTTACTTCATGTATCGTTCATCATCATCATTATTGGTGCTGGAGTGACTAGATATTTTGGTTATGAGGGTGTGATGCCCATTAGAGAGGGGCAAACAGAAAATCAATTTTTATCGGAAAAAACTTATTTGACGATTTATGTTGATGGGGAACTAAATGATCAGCCACTGCGCAAAACTTTAGAAAATGAAGTCATGTTTTCGGAACATGTCTCGAATTCTTTGAAATGGAAATCAAATTTTGGAGATCAGAATTTTCAAGTGGAATTATTGGACTACACCGAGGATGTGGTTGAAGATTTGGTGTTAGATAATCAAGGTCAACGTTTTTTAAAAATTGTGGAATCTTCTTCTGGACAACGCCACAATCATTTCATAAGAGAAGGTGAAGTTTTAAATATCCACAATCTACTTTTTTCATTCAATAAGTATCAAGATGGAGCCATTAATATTCGATTGTTCGATGGACAATACTTTATTGATTCTCCCTTTGAAGCATCGGTTTTTAGGATGCTGGACCAACAGAGGGATTCCATTCAAATCAATGAAGAAAAACCACTCGCTTTTCGATCGCTTTATCAAATTGGCGATTTTGCATTTGTTTTTCCCGAGCCAGCACTCAGAGGTCATGTTCAATATGTTAAAGATGCAACGCAAGAAGGACGACCATCTGCTTTGTCCTTAGAAATTCAAACCGCTGGTGAAACTCAAAGAGTTCAAATCATTGGTGGAAAAGGATTTTCCGAAAACCCTCTATTGGCTCAATTAGGAGGATTGGATTTTTATATCAATTATGGATCAAAACTTCGGACCTTACCATTTTCATTGAAACTATATGATTTTATAGCTGAAAAATATCCGGGAACAGAAAAAAGTTATTCATCATTTAAAAGTAAAGTTCAAGTCATTGATCAAGAGAATTTTGACTACGAAATCTATATGAATCATGTTTTAGATTATCGTGGCTATCGTTTTTTCCAATCTTCTTTTGATCCTGATGAAAGAGGAACAATCTTATCGGTCAATCACGATTGGTGGGGAACCTACATCACCTATACAGGCTACATTTTGCTGTATATCAGCTTGATGGGGATCTTTTTTATTGGTGATACGAGATTTAAAAGTCAATCTAGATTGCTGAATCGTTTGAACAAAAACAAAAACACCCTATTGATCATTCTGTTCATGGGGGGGGCTTATACGTTAAATGCACAAGATTCCATCCATCATAAAATGGACTATGACTCTTTAATACAGACCAGCATCTTTGATGAAAAGCAAGCTAGTGAATTCGGAAAATTAATCATTCAAGATTTTAATGGTCGCATGAAACCGGCCAATACTTTTTCCTCTGAATTATTAAGAAAGGTGACCAAGTCAGATACTTATAAAGAAATGAATGCCGACCAGGTCCTGCTTTCAATGTTATATAATCCCTTACCATGGTATCACATCCCCATGATATCACTTAAAAGAGGCAATGACTCACTCAGAAAATCAATTGGCCTACCCACCGATGCCAAAAGGGCTTCATTTTTTGACTTTTTTGATTCACAATTCGAGTATAAGTTAGCCCAGCCATTAGAACAAGCATATCGAAGAGCGACACCCAATCAATTTCAAAAGGATTTTATAGAAACAGATCGGAAAGTAAACCTTTTATATAGTGCTTTAGAGGGTAAAGTGTACCGTATTTTTCCGATTCCAAATGACCAGAATAATCGGTGGGTTTCAGAATCAGAGCTATCCACCGTGAATTTCGAAACTAAAGATTCATTATTCGCGAATAATATTCTACCTCTGTACATGCAGGCTCTTCGAAATGGAAAATCAACTGGGAACTACAAGGAAGCTACAAGTTACTTAGATGGGATCAAAAACTTTCAAAAGAGATATGGATCAGAAATTATTCCGACCACACAAAAAATAGAACTTGAAGTTTTATATAACCGCATTGATATCTTCAAAAACTTATATCGTTTCTACGTTTATTTTGGAACCGTATTATTTCTTTTACTAATCTTTCAAATTTTCAAATCCAATAAAGTCACAAAAATAATGACCAAAGTTTTCGTTGGTATCATCATCGGATTATTGGCGCTACACACTCTTGGTTTGGGTGCTCGATGGATTTTATCAGGTCATGCGCCTTGGTCTGATGCATATGAATCCATGATTTATGTTGCATGGGCGACTCAACTTTTTGGACTACTTTTTGGAAGAAAAAACACTTTTGCCATAGCTGCTACTTCATTTGTGACGGGAATGATCCTGATGATAGCACATTGGAATTGGATGGATCCAGCGATAGCCAACTTGGTCCCTGTTTTGAATAGTTACTGGTTGATGATTCATGTAGCCATTATCGTTGCCTCTTATGGACCATTTTCACTTAGTATGATTATTGGTGCCATAGTCCTTTTATTAATGCTCTATGGAGGTGGAAAGAAAAAGCAAAGAGTAAAACAACAAATCAAAGAACTAACTATTGTCAATGAGCTTTCTTTAACAGTAGGATTGGTGATGTTAACTATCGGAAACTTTTTAGGGGGTATGTGGGCCAATGAAAGTTGGGGCCGTTATTGGGGTTGGGATCCAAAAGAAACCTGGGCTCTCATCAGTATCTTGATTTATGCTTTTGTTATCCATATGCGACTTGTTCCAAGTTTAAAAGGGCCTTGGCTTTTTAATTTAATGAGCGTCATTGCATATGGAAGTATCTTGATGACCTATTTTGGAGTCAACTTTTATTTAGTTGGACTCCATTCTTATGCTTCAGGGGATAAAATCATTACTCCAAATTTCGTTTACATAGCACTTGTAAGTGTTGTGGTCTTAGGTGTCTTTTCTAAATGGCGTTCTACAGACCTCTATCGGGTTTAGGAATTTACCGACAACTTTCATTCTCATGAAAAATATTGTGATTTTAAAAAACCGATCCGATATTGGTGGAGCTAACCGAGGTTCGGACATGGGTATTGATGCCATCGAGGTCGCAGCGATTAATGCAGACAATGATTTTTTCAATCGATTACCATTCATTGAAATCCAAACGCATAATGAAACAGTATACAACAAAGTTCATAACACTTTTGCCAAAAGAATTGAATTTGTGACTCAGCAGTGTCTTCGAGTCAAAAAGGCAGTCCATAAGGCCTTAAAAAACAATCAATTTCCATTAATTATTTCTGGAGATCATTCTTCTGCAATGGGAACAATTGCTGGAGTCAAATCAGCATATCCTAGCAAAACATTAGGAGTGATTTGGATTGACGCCCATGCCGATTTACACACACCATGGAGCTCGCCTTCAGGAAACATTCATGGGATGTGCTTGGCAGGCGCTTTAGGCTTTGAGAATCGGCAATATTCAAAAAACAAGGTTTCTAGTGAAACCATCAACTATTGGCAACAATTGAAGACTTTAGATAGCAAGACTCCAATGATTATTCCTGAAAATTTAATTTATTTTGGTGTTCGTTCTGTCGAATCCGTGGAAAAAGCAATCATCAAACAATATAACATAACTTGTTATTCTGTTCATGAAGTTCGTTATCGATCGATTGCGGAATGTTTGAACAAAACTCTTCATCAACTAGAATCCGTTGACAACATCTACATATCCTTTGATGTTGATGCTTTAGATTGCGATTTAATATCCGATGGAACTGGTACTCCAGTTTCAAAGGGGTTTGACTCTCAAGAAATCATTAGGCTGATCAATGGTTTTTTCAAAACTCAAAAGGTTATTGCATTAGAAATTTCTGAAGTAAACCCACTGTTGGATACCAAAGGTAATTCGATGGCTGAGTCAACTTTTGAAATCATGAATCAGATTTTTTTAGGTCTAGATTAAAATCATCCGATAGGGAAAAAACAAATGAAAATCCAACAAATAACAGAGGGTCTCAAGTTGAATACTTCTTAATCTTCTATGAAGAGGTAAAATAGATGGTCCATCCCAATTGGTGTGGAAAGCACAATTATACTGATCATCCATGGTCTTAGTTTTGGTGCATGAACTCGTTTTTAAGCAACCATATACTTAACGACACGGAATGACTTTTCCATAAAGAAGGATCACCATA
>JAPORT010000091.1 GCA_026710085.1 Flavobacteriaceae bacterium
ATGGAATGTTTCATATCGGAATTTTTAATCCCATTTGTAAACTCATGGGATAAGCAGGTGGAAGTTTGACTCGCCAGTCAATCCCTATCGATAAACCGAAGAAAACACATAATCTGTTTGGTAGAAATTGTTGGTAGGAAGCTCCAACATAGGGTCCCAATTGAAAAGAAGAAAAGATGAGTTTTTCTTGATCGATGATTAAATTCAAATGGGACACGCCCATTCCGAATCCAAAATGCGATACCAAATACGCGTTTTTCCATTGATGAAACCGACGGTTATACTGAGTATTGATGGTGAATGATTGATGGTTTTTATTTTTAGAATCCAACTGGAGATTGGATTCTCCATCATATTCAAAGACCGCAATGATTCGAGCATCTTTTAGATTCAACCCATTGCTTCTTCGCCAATTGAACCCATATTCCCATCCATCACCATTGGGAAGTAATTCTTCATAGGACACTATAAAGCCTTGTTGTAATGGAAAAGGTGAATGACCCCAACTGATTGAAATATTTCGATATCCTTCTTGGCAACTAGCTATAGGCCCAGAACTCAACAATCCAAAAAAGAGAAAAATTCTAAGGAACATCCGCATTGAGAATATCTCGATGTTTGATGACTAATTTGATGGTACGCCCCATCAAACCTTCTTCAACCAAACGAATGGACAATACTTTGGAATCCAACAAGGTGAATTGATGAAAGATCACGATATTTCGGTAGAACTTTTTAAAAACGGAGTTGTTAAGTAGTTCAACATAAGGGTTTACTGGAATCGATTGTTGATTGGTTGCTTTGGCTTTGGAGATATCGTCGATGGAATAATCAATTTGTTGAATGGTGAAAGGGATTTCTGTTTTATTTTGTATCTGAAAATCAACAAACAAGTACCCTCCAAAGACATAGAGATTATTCAATCGAATTTCTAAACGATTCTTTTTCGTTCCAACAGCATAAAACCCAGGCTTGTGATGCCAAATTTTTTTTGCCAATTCAATCGCCTCCGATGGAGAAAGTGATACTTGAGAAAGTCTCAATGTTGGATTCAAAGAGTGATGGAGCGGAACCTTTTTAGTTGCCAAATCAGGATCATCTGTATAAAGAAGCCTGTATTGTTGAAAAAATCCTTCCCCGATGATGGTGATGTATCCCATGTCCCGTTCTGTCGAATGAAATGCTTCAATAGGTCTGATACGAGCAATCTTTTTATTCGGAATATCTCCCAACACATCATCTGTCGATAAATCAATATATTCTATCGGATTGGGTGATATGAAATGAGTCGAGACCCAATGATTGACCCAAACGATGGGGGTTCCATCTTCAAGTTTCGTCAACCGATTTTGGCCATAGTTTTCTTTAGGAAAAAGGATCAATCCAAAGATGATGATGGTGATGACGGAGTCTTTAATGTTGAGGAATCTCTTAGAAATCATCGAGAAAACATAGTGTTTGTTCATGGTGCTTCATTTGTTACGACGAGGTAGAGAGCCGTATTGTATTTGAGGATGGCTTTATTTTTTGTAATGGATTTTCTTAAAAAATCACTGCCCGTTTGCATTGCTTGATTGACCGTTTCAAAGACCATTTCAGTGGTTGTCCTGACAGGGGTTTCTATAGAGACATCGGGCATTGCTGAGGCACCAATGTCTCGAGCAATATTTCTAAATTTTGATTCAGGAACAAAAAGTCCCTCCATTCCGTCTTGGTCATAGATATCAATCGACAATGGAATGACTTGAGTATCAAGCACTGCCGATGTGATCGATAACAAAACCCGTTGCGATTGAAAACCAGAGACTAAAGCATAGAGTCTTTGTCCACTAGGTAATTTGGTATCACCAACTACCAATTCTTCTAAGAGGCGTATCGGAACTCGACTTCCCATAACAATTTGGACTTCTTGATCAATGATCGCTTTGATTTTTTCAATCTTGGAGACTAATGTTGTGCTATTAAAAAACAAGTCTGTTGCGCTTTTTTCGTTCATCGAATCCATCTTGACACTTTCGAGTGAATCTCGGGACACAACATTTGTCAATGATTGATACTTTTCTAGATTTTCCAAACTATCCATCAAAAAGTGTTGTCGGATGATGGCTCTTTCAGATTCTTGATTCATCGACCGAATGAGTTGAGTCATGCCCATACCCTCTGATTGATCTATCGCTTGAGCGCCCCATTCTTTAGATTGATCGATGACTTCATTAGAAAAATGATTTTGATGGATTGGATCATGGACTTCAACTTGTTCTTCAAATGTTTCTATGGAATCAAAGAATTCAGGATCTAGTTCATGGAGTTCCCAAAAAGCAAGACTATCTTCTATGGTCTGTTGGTTTGATTCAGAAATGTTTTGAAGACGCATTTGCTGATTGCTCCAATAAATTTGACGCACTTCATTGGGTGTATATCCCAATTCAATGAGTTCATTGACAATCGAATCCTCTTCAATGGACATTAAAAAATCACTTTCTTGATTTAAATCTTTAAAGTATTGACTGTAGGCATCCATTTTATCCATCTTTTCATTTTGATCGATGATGGGTTGGGGAACTGCTGTATTGATTCCTTGAGTTTCTTGTAATTGAAAATCTTGCGATTCTTCTGAAGGTGTTTGACCTAAACCAAATAAAAAAGGAATGCCAATGACAAAAGGCAATCCCAACAAAGGTGCGATGTACTTTGGATGTTTTAAATTTATTTTCATTGGTTACTGAATATCGATTCCTCTTTTTTTTAACTCAACCACAATCTTTTGAAATTCAAGACTATCGTTGGCGTTCATAACGGGCTTATGATGCGTCATCTCTAGTTGAATCAGTGCTTTTTTGATCTGATTGATTTGATTCAATGCATTGGCAGATGGTTGGGGCATTTCATCAAGAAACTCTTTGATGATTTGTGATATATTCTCTATCGATTGACTCTTGGAGATTCTTTTGATTTTCAATCTGTGGCTGATGGACAAGCCCATCGAAGCAACCAAAAGGCACCCCATCACCAAGAATATCACTCTTTTCTGATTGATGGATAATTGTCTGAAAAATGGTTTAATAACCTCGCTTTCTTTCATATTCTAAATCCGTGTTTTTGACGGTCATCCAATCGGTGATCAAGACTCCATGCGGATTATGTTCTGATCTGATGACATCGACAATATGGCCCTCCGTAACGAGCAGTCTCCTTAGAATGGAGGTTTCACGTTCAATGCGTTGGGTCCCATAATAGGTGAACTGTTGATTTTCGTTATCGATATGAATGCTATCGGTCGTGATTGTAGCCGTTGCTGAAGAGCCTAGCAACGAGTGATAAAATCCCTTTTCTCGCAGATTATTGTATTCCAAAATGCCACTTTCATCGATGAGATACATGGCATATTCCATATTTTTTTCGATAAAGGCATCGTCTGGGGGTATGGTAAAAAAGAGTTGGTGAAACATATTGACATGACCTTTGTATTCAGCCTCTCGATTGATATTGGTATCCATTCGTTCCACGATCAATGGCACTCCATGATCCAATACATAAACTGAATTTCGCTCACTGGTGACTGCATTAAGGGAAAGGATGGTCACGCTGATGACGATAATTCCCGATATGATCAAACTACCTATCGAAACGATGAAGGCTAGTTTGATTTTTTGTTCTATAGATTTTAATATCATCCTCTTTTGTTTATCTGTGTGATTGAGGTGCTTGGCCCGTTTTTCCTTGAACGGCTGAGGATGCCATAGCAGCAACGGAAAAGCCTGCAGCGGACACCATAGAACCGAGTGATGAATCCACGGCTTCCAAAGTCCAAGAAGCCACTTTTGGAACCATGAAAAAGGACACAATACCAATCAATAAGGCTAACATGGTAAAACCAATCCCCATGAATACATTTCCAAAAGAATTGGCAACATCCCCTTGATTTACTGCTTTGGACATAGCATCAAGTTCGACTTGACCTCCAGCATTGAGCAAGATCATGGCTCCAGATAAAAAGCATAACGCAATGATGGTGTATAATTGGACGACAATAAATTGCCGAAGCCATCTCAAATAATTCCTCTTAAATGCTGGAATCATCGATAAGGCAAAGGCGATGGGACCAACCATCAATAGAATGCTAGATAAGACAATTTGTAGAAAGCGTAGCAGACAAAAAGCAGAAACAAAAACCAGCCAAGTCATGCCCAAAATCAATGCTCTCAATAATTCTGTAAACATGGCTCCCAAATAGGATACTGTGGCCGATACCGAACTTTTGACTTCATGACCAATGAGTTGATGTTCTGAGGTTTCATTGGCCAAACGTTTGCTTTGTTCAAAATCTTGAGATCGATTGACGACTTCTTCTTGTCGGTCCATGGTGATGACGCTTTTAGCCGCTAGTGTATCCGTCATTTTCATGGTGACGGCTAGGGCTTCATTGGTCACTTTTTGGACCCTTACCCACACCGATTGTTCGATTTCTTTGGCGGGTAATTGAATCACATCCCCTACATGGTGCCACTGCGTGATGACCAAAGTGAGAAAAAAGGGACGCAACAAGGAAAGAATTTGGAGTTTTTCTTCTCCGGCCATGATTCGATAGGATCGAAAAGCAAAAAAGCAGAGACAAAACAAACCACATAAAATCTTTGCATCAGCCAATAAAATATCATCGAGATGATCCATCTGCTTTTCTAATGGTGCTAATGGTCCATCGGAAGTTAAAAATTGACCAAATTTGCTGATATCTTGGCCCCTCATTTGAGGCTTAAACGAAGGATCGGTGCCATCTTGAGCCGTCCCAATCAAACTGATCAAACCGAATACCATCAAAAAAAACAATCTCATTACCATATGATTGATTCGATTGCTTGTCCATAGGTTTCAGAGGATTGGACATAAACTTGAATAGGCTTTTGATGAATCCAGTCGTTCTTTTCATTTTTTATGTCCTCGAGTATTTGACAGGCCTGAATGGTATGGAGTAATTGATCATACTGAACGATTGCTTGAGCAAATCCTTTTTGCTTTTCAATATCATCCATCAAGGCATTTCTGATCCCATCCACTGTTTGATTGATTTGATGAAACTCATTTTCAATCATAATCCTAATCGATCCTTGATTTGATAAGGCATCGATTTCTTTGGTGAGTTGTTTTCTTTTATCCAAAATTTGCTTTTGATAATGGAGATACCATCCAACACTGATTTTTTGAAAAGCGTATTGAATCGTTCTAGTTTTCAATAACCCGGACATGGTATCTCTAAACGTTTCCACTTGTGGCCGGATGACATGATTGCTTACGGTTTCGATAGGAACATATTGACGCCAATTATTATGATTCCTTTTTTTGTATTTGCGGAAAAACAAATAGAATAATTGGGGACGAAAATCCCGCTTTCTTTTGGGCCAATTGTAATTGATCCGATTGATTTGCCAGACCTCATATTTTTTATTGACTCGTTGATATCCTGGTATTTGAGAATAAATGAGATACGGCATCAACATGGTGAACAAAAAAAGAATCCAAAAGGGTTTTTTACTTTTATTTTTTATATTTTTTGTCATGTGATAAAAAAATAATTACCAAGTTGATGTATTGATCCCCTTTTTAAAGACATCGATGGCATCTCGATACAATCTCTTTTGATCTGTTTTGATCCAATCGGTCCAATGTGCCCATTCAATCGCATATTTCATATAGATTAATTTCATACGCAGTGTGTAAAGATCTTCGACAATCAGATTTAAAAGATCCAGTCGATCTTTGAAACTCATGGGTTGTGATTTTTTAGAAGCTGTGACCATCGATGCAATTTTCAACCAAATCAGATTGGCTTCTTTTTTTACTGATAAAGCCGATTGTTTGATATCTTGATTGTAGATGGGGTTTTTAGCCGCTGATTGCACAATTTCAACTGTATAATCCCTAATGCTTTTGAGTACAGCATTGGCTTCTTGAATTTGATTCATGCTATGAATAATGGGCGCTGCTGTGGTCATGGCTTGTTGAAACTTTTGTTCTAATGCGGCCAAACTAGTCAATGTTGCGGTTGCGGTTGTTTGTGCTCCTGCAGTGGTTGTGATGGATTTTTTGATTTTGACTAGATTGCTGTTTTCAATGGCATGATTTCTTGTCAGAGCAGTCATGACTGCTGGATCAAAGACAATTTGCTGGGATTGTACTGAAGAAAGAACCAACAGAGTCATCCCAAAACCAACAACCCATTGCTTGATTATTGAATCGATGATTTTTTTGTGATTGAATTCTATCGATTGTTTTTTCATAGGTTCCTATTTATCTGACTCCATTGAATTCATGCCACAACCATTTGAGAAAACGTTTGATGTACTTGTTGAACAAAATCATTTAATGGGCACTGACTTTTTTCAAAATCTTCGACAAAACGATCCAAACCGAGACGATAGTTTCCATAATGATTTACATAGAGTTGGATGGCTTCCTTTTCCTTTCTTTCCGTGGTATAAATCAAATATTCATGTAAGGAAACTTCGATTCCAAAGACTTCTCCATAGGTTCCTCTTTTGATATAAACTTCTTTAAATCGCCCCCGATTGGTTTTATTGTCGAGCTTATTGATGGTGAAAATCTTTTTCTGTTCGATTTGGTTGATGTTCAAGAGCTCGGCAATTTGTTGGTAGGAATCCATAAACTTGGATTGGTCCAACAAAATGACCGTATCGGAATTATTGATGATGCTTTTTTTGACAATCTCATTGCTGATGATGTCTTCGAGTTCTTGTGTCACCACGATGGCTTCTCCCCAAAATTTTCGTACCGTTTTGTAGACATAAAGAATGTATCCGGCCATCATTGGTGAAGAAATAGCTTTCCAAGCTTCTTCAATAATCAATGCTTTTCGTCCTTTTTTGAGTCGCATTTTTTGTAAAAACACATCCATAATGATGATGGTAGTGATGGGAAAAAGCAGTTTGTTGTCTTTGATGTTATCAATTTCAAAAACAATGAACTTTTCATCGAACAATGAGGCATCCATCGAAGCATTCAATATGGTGTCATATGGTCCTCCCTTGTAAAATTTTTTAAGAATAAATGCATATTCTTTGATATTGATTTGAACATCATGTCGGCTTTGGATCGATTGCAATTCATGAATTGAAAACTCATAAAAGCTATTGAAGGATAACTCAGATATTTTCGATTCTTGACTCCACCAACACTCATAATAGTTTGAAATGACTTCAATCAGCATGCTTTCTTCCATTTGAGACAAATGCCCATCAACGCCCTTCCAAAGAATGCCTATCAAGGATTTTAAAAAATCTCTTTTTTCTTCGTTGTATTCCTTTTCAGTCATGGCAAATGGATTCATGGTGATGGGATTCTCTTCGCTATAGGTGATGTATTTTCCATCGACATAGTGACATAATCCCCAATAAGAACCACCCGTATCGACCAGTACGATGTCGGTCTTTTGATCTGCATATTGTTTGACCATATGGTTCATAAAAAAAGATTTTCCGGATCCTGAAGGTCCTAAAACAAACTTGTTTCGATTATTGATTCGCCCCGTTTCCATGGGTTGATCAGAAGTATCAATCGCCAACGGAATGCCATATCGATCCACTAAGTAAATTTTGAAATCAGAAGATTCGGATTCTTGCAAGGTTTCTTTATACAGAAGACACAGAGAAGGTTCTAAAGTCATTAAAAACTTGTCATATCGCTTCAGAGTATTGGCATTTCCTGGAAAGGCAGCTAAATAGAGTTCTAATTGATTTTCATTCGCAGAAGACGGAGTCACACCAAAAGAAAACAGTTGCGTTTCAATAAAATTTTGGGCTTTTTCGATCTGTTGGCCATACAGAAGTAATCCATAGTGCGTATAAACGAGTAAATCGTTGTCTTTGGCAATCATGGTTAATACTTCTTCAATATCTGCAGTAGCCAAATTATTGGCGGGGTCAGGGATTGATGAATGTCTTCTCTTTTTAGCCTCTAATCGCATGATTTCTTTTCGTTGTGACGGAATCATGATGATTTGGTTATAAACCAAAGTTTCTAATTCGGGAACTCGAAATAAAAAACTCATGAGGTCTTCTGGAAAAGCAAAACCAATCTGCTGTTGTGCAATAGGTTTTATTTGGCCTGGAAAATTGACCTGGTCAATATCTACTAGTGAAATGGATTTCAATACTTTATCATCAAATGTCAAATGACTTTTATGGGCATGGATGTTTTTAATAGCTATTCGTTTGTCTGCAAAGTCAAATCCAACAAAACGCTTGATGATGGTATCGATTTGAGATTGATTCATTAATTGGACAGACCACCCCTTGGATTCTAAAACATGCATTACCTTGAGAACTCTTGCTACAAAATCTCGATAGCTATTTTCATTCCATTTGAAAAAAGAGCCCCTTTGAACTTCTTTAGTGATGGTGATGAACGTTTGTATTTTTCGATGGCTTCGACCATCAAAATGATTGAAAAATTGTTGTGTGAGATACTCATCATGATTTTGGCTTTTAAATATTGAATGGCAAAAAACATCTGTTTTTTGGAAAATAAATCCTGGTCCAAGGGTTTTGATGGCGCTGGTCAAATCGTCGATAAAATCATAGTAACTATTTTGGTTGCCACTGTATTGAATGATTGGATTTCTGCAAGATATAATGGCAGAAAAATCTCCCATCGAATGAAACAGTGTGGGAATAGTCCCTGTTTCTGAGACACCAATAAAAGGAAGTTCAAATTTTTTTGCCATAGCGATAATGACAAGGAACAATAAAAATGCCTTGATGGCATTTTTTATGATGCAAGCCTTTTCTCTGTTTGAAAGCACATAGGAACGTCCCACCGCCTCCAATGATTAAAAAAGAACAGACGGACAAGAAGTAATTTCCAATATTGATAATGACAATCGAACAAATCAATCCTATCAAGATGGATCCCAATCCTAAATAGATATATTTTCCTTTAAATCCCTTAAAGGTTAAGGGTCTTTGAAGCCCCCGATACACTTTAAAAATAGGTTGCTTTTCTTGCATTAATGATGAATTGAGATTCGTTTGATGTCTTTTTAAAATGTCAAACCAAAAAAGGCTTTAATCATGATCCCAACCACGACTAAAAACAAACAAGCTCCCATCCAAGACATCAAAGTTTTCTGAACATCTTGATCACCAGAATTCCACTTGATATACACTCTTATAGCACCAATAAATCCGATGACCCCACCAAGAGCAAGGACCAAATTGGATACGGGTGCTAGCCAAGACCGCACTGCTTTATTCACTTCAACAATTCCTTTTTTTGAGTCTTGTCCAAAGCTTTCAAAAGACAAAATCAATAGAACATAGACCAGAACCAGAATGCAGGTTCTGATACGATTTCGGTTTTTTTTAGATAAATAATGAGACATACGACAATTAATTTTGATTTATTTAAGATGATTAAGTTATTTGGAACCAAATCTTGATGATCCCGCCGATGATGCACAACAATAAGGCACCATGGATCCAGTTTCCTAATTCACTGACAACAGGAAACCCATCACGATAGTTCCAATTGGCATAAATTCGGAGTCCACCAATCAATCCGATAACCCCTCCAATGGCTAATAACAAACTGGCTACATCATCAAAGTAGCTCCTCAGGGTGTTCGATTGCAATACAAGGAACACTATTTTTAATATCGCTAGATTCATTGGTTTTGATTTTTTTGTGTTTGATGTTCGATGTTATCCTCTGATATTTGGTTTTCAGATTTGACGATCATCGGTTGATGTTTACTTAAAATCAGTTGATGCTTTTTCGTTTCTCTTTTTTTATTCTCAATGAGCATGTCCCAAACAATCACGATGATGTAGTAACTCAAATAGATGATCCCCACAATCTTGAAATATTGAATTGTATTCATGAATGATTTTGATACAAATATAATACATTTTATTTTTTACAAACATATATCAAAAATAATATAATTCCATCGGTTTCTGGATCTTTTATTTTTTCTAGGTTTTAGAAGTTAACATTGAAGGCGACATCATTCTTGAATAACGATGTGTCGCATTAACCATTAGCAGAAAATATGTTGAAAGAAATGAATCGAGTCCATTCCTCTTTGCATCCTTCGGGTCTCTATTCAGTAAAAGTTGATGACCATGATGACGTTTTCCTTATCGAACACCGATAGGATCTTTTAGATTCATTCCTAAAATTTCATCTTTTTTACCCAATAATTATTTAAATGACACTAATGTTTTATATTTTTGCACTTGAATTCAATGACATGGACTCAATTCAATCAGTCATTATCTTTAAGAGGATTTTGAACTTTTGAATATGAGTCATTGGTTTTGATTCACCAATGGACAAACCAAAACAATAATGAATACAAACACCATGACCAAACAATCATCATTAGAAGAAAAAACGATCCAAAGTAGTGTCACATCAAAAAGACAGCCCGATCCATCAATGAAAAGATTGATCATTCATATCAGTCAAGCCGATAAAAATCGTTTTGATAAACTCAAAAAAGAGTACTTATTTCAGTCCGGCGAATATCTTAAAGCTGGTTCTAATGCAGGATTTTTTAGTTATTGTATCGATCTTTTAGTAACCGATGAAAAAATCAAAAAATTACCTAGTGAATACATTACTTTCATTGGTCGACGAGGAAAGCGCAGCAGCAGCAACTCGGAACCTCGAAATATTGCATTACAATTAAATTTGGAAACCAAATCCTATGTCAAATACATTGCACTGATGTATTTCACTACAGAGGGGGCTCCAGATATCAGTACCGCTCAATTTTTTCCAACTTTTTTAGATTTACTAGAAGAGTTCCAATCTTTATAAGATACTTCTATTTCAAAAATCAGTTTCTTAATCGATGCATGAGTGAATCTGTAACAAATCAGTATCTAAAAAGGATGTCGACAAACTAGATAAGATCAATTTGATACGATTGAAACTCAAGTCAACAAATTGTCTTTCAAGTTAACTGATATCAACCGATAAAACGCATGTATTTTTGATGGAAACTTGGCGCCAATAGCGTACTATTGGGAATTAGATACCTGATTGCCTAAGAACAGTAGTGATTCCCAATTTTTTAGACCGATGGTGAATAGTTTTTGATCGCTTGAATGATTTTTGTTAAATCACCCTGTACCCATTCAGATAAGTTGTCAAATTAGTCATGGATATGCTTTTCAATTTGTCGATAATAAGGTGTTTCCAAAACAAGTTCTTTTTTGTAGTCACGAAGCGGAGCTCCGATTTGATATTGATATAATCGAGATTTCCAATTTTTAGCAATACCGACTTTATAAATACCTTTAAAGGCTGGGTTTGAAAAAACATACACATATTTCTGCTTCTTATAGTCCTTACCTTGGTCAGTTCGTTTGGGTCGTTCGACACCTAATTTTACTTTTTCACTTATTTTCCACAAGTTATTTAAAGCTTCTGGAGCCTCTTCTAATCGTTTCTTCACAAAATTATACGCATCTTCTGATACATCAATACCAATCCATTTTCGATCCATTTTTTCAGATGTAAAACAGGTGGTCGCACAACCACAGAAAGGGTCTAAAACAACATCATCTTTATTGGAACCAACTTCAATAATTCGTTCTAATAGTTTGATGGGTTTTTGTGTCGGCCATCCAAGATATTCTTGTCCACCAGTTAAATTAGGAATGTCTGTCCAGATATTTGTTTCTAATTTCCCTTTGTAGTTATCGGCAAATTTTTTACGAATGGGGCTTTTTCCTTTTCGCCAAATAATCTCGTTGTTTTTATCCATTTCAATCAATCTTTCTTTTTTTACACGCCATCCCGATGGATGGGGGTTGGTTATCCCTTTATATGTATAACAAAGATTAGGGCGAGCCCCCATGCTCCTGCTACTAAAAATAGGAGTGGTTTTTTTATCGGTATATCTTCTCTTTTGTTCATCAATCAATGGAAATAACTTTTCAATTTCTTTATCAAAATCGTATTGTTTTTCTTGAGACAGCGGTTGATAAATAGTATTGAAAGTGGCTATTTTTTTGTTTTTAGCATACCACAATATGTAATCTGTATTTACCATTAATTTTTTAGACTTATGCTGACTTCCTTTCATTTCTCCAGCCGTTCGCTTCCAAACAATTTGATTTCTAAAATTTTTATGTCCAAAGATGCAGTCCATTATCAATTTTAAATAATGGACCATAACACCATCACAATGCAAGAAAAGATTCCCTGAAGGTTTCAACACACGATGAAGTTCGATTAAGCGTATAGCCATGTACGCACAATAGCAAAAATTCAAATCATCTTTTTTACGTGATTTGGGGCCAATACCCTTGATACCTTCTAAAAATTCTGCTAAATCAGGATAATCTTGATAAATGGTTTGAAGCCATTCATTCTTCACATCTTCTTCATGGAATGTATCAACAAAAGAAGCTCCTTCTGCAGACGAACCAATTGGCGCGTGATATGTTTTTTTAGTGTTGAAAGGGGGGTCGAGATAAATCAAATCAATGCCACTAGAATTAATCCCGGGCAATATTTCTAAATTATCTCCAACAAATATGGTTCTATTTTCCACATTGAGATTCCCCTGCCTTTTCATGGAGATGATGTACTAAAAGCATTAAAGTTAAAAAAAGGAATCATATCCCTCCACGTAATCAATTTACAAGTTTTTATGAATAACAACTACCTTTAGGCACTTAGGTAGATAAGCCCCTATTATTTCCACTTTTGAATGTTGTACTCAATAATCATATAGAATACTCCGAGGTCATCCCGTATCTAAATTTTCATCGAGAGATAATTGTTTTAAGTTTCTAAAATGAGATTTAAGATAAAACATTGATGCTTGACATTTTCATTTCTTAGCATGATTCAAGATATTGGCATCTTTGAATACAAATACATTAAATTGTATTTTTACTTTATATTTGTTTTAATAAACTATTTATCTTGGAGGAATCTCAAAATTTAAAGAAATTATATTCTTTTTTTCAGGTTGCCATTTACGGATTGGTCGTCTTGGAAGCTGTGATGTATGTTTTTTATGACATGCCTGAATTTTCGAAATTAAAACCCGTCATTTCACGACTCCAATCGATTGCTGTCTACAACAATATCATCTATTCCAAACTAGCTATTGTACTCATGATCTTGATAACCTCGATTGGAACAAAACCAAGAAAAACAAGACACCTCAACGTCACCAAAGGCATTTTCATGCCACTAATTTTCGGAATCTTTTTGATAATGGCATCGATTTTATTCTATTTACAAAGTCACGATGGACTTGGAACGGTTCGTTTGATTGATATCTACTACGGGATTTCTAGCCTATTGGGAAGCGTTCTGCTACATTCTGGATTAGATAATTGCTCCAAAGCAATCAAGAAGCGATTATTAGACGATCGTTTCAATTTGGAAAATGAAAGCTTCGAACAATCGACAATTCAAATCAATACGAAACATTCTATCAATATACCCATCAAATTTATGTTTCAAAAAAAAGTTAAAAAAGGATGGCTTAATCTGACCAATCCATTTCGAGGAACCATTATTTTGGGAACACCAGGAAGTGGAAAATCTTATTCCATTATTTGTCCAGCAATCAAACAACTCATCAAGAAACAGTTTTCTTTATTAATCTATGATTTTAAATATCCTGATTTAGCACAAATGGCTTATTACCATTATTTATTAAACCATCCACCTGATGAATATGGTCATCGCCAATTTGCATTTCATATGATCAATTTAACTGATTTAGAATATTCCCAAAGAGTCAATCCATTAGCTCCCAAATACATTGAAACACTAGCAGATGCCATTGAAACAGCTGAAAGTTTGATTGAAAGTTTAAGAAAATCAAGCGAAATGTCTGGAGACAATCAGTTTTTCACTCAATCAGCGATCAATTACTTATCAGCATGTATCTTTTTTTTAAGCAAATACGAAAACGGTAAATATTCATCCCTTCCTCATGTGATGGCGCTTTTAAATCGAACCTATGATGAGATTTTTAATTTGCTATTGACTCATGATGAGCTAGAAAGTTTATTATCTCCTTTTCGTTCAGCCTATGACAACAAAGCTTTTAGCCAACTAGAAGGTCAAATCGGCACTTTAAAAGTCAATATTTCTAGAATCAATACAAAAGAATCTGCTTGGGTTTTTTCAGGACAAGATTTTAATTTGAGTATTTCCAATCCAAACCATCCAGCACTATTAATCATCAGTAACCATCCGAAAACCCAAAACATTAATTCAGCGGCAAACTCAGTTCTTCTCAACCGAATCAGTAAGCTTGTCAACACACGCAACAATCATCCTTGCGGTATCATTATCGATGAATTACCAACCATCTACTTTCATCGCATTCAAAATTTAATTTCGACGGCAAGATCTCACCAAGTAGCCGTCGTATTAGGAATACAAGAATTACCACAGCTAGTCGAAGGTTATGGGAAAAATGGAGCAGAAACCATCCTATCGGTCATTGGAAATGTGATCTCAGGTGCCGTAAGAAAAAAAGAAACTTTGGATTGGTTGGAAAAATTGTTTGGTAAAATCAAACAAATTAAAAAGGGATACTCTATTTCTAAGGGAATCCTTTCAACCTCTTACAATGAACAATCAGATTATCTCATTCCTGCATCTAAAATAGCCGATTTACAATCTGGGCATATCGTTGCCAAATTGACGCAAGATGCACTTTCTAACAAGCAGTTAAAACCCAATCTAGGAACCAACAATTGCAGAATCGATTTAGATGTTTCACAAATTGAAAAAGAAAAACAAGAGTTTGTCCCTCTACCAAAGTACTATGATTTTGAGGGACGAAAAGTAGAGAGATTATTAGAAAATTTTCAACGAATAAAGACTGATATTCAGACAATCATTGATGACTTTACTGAGAAGCAAGCTAAAAATTTTGCAGAAGGTCAGTTCAGTGAATAAAACAAATAGAAATTCTAAATTGAACGAGTTGTATCTCTCCATGATACCTTTTTATATGGGAACTATATACCCGAATAATTCACAAAATGAATATGATCAGTATCCTCAAGATGTCTGTAACTATTCTTTATGATTTCAATAAAACGCCAGATTACATTGAATTTTTAACAGTCATTGAAAACCTTCAAAACCAAGTCCATCGATCATTCGATTTTATAGGGTTGGAATTGATCCCGAATAACACCAAAAACGAAATTTTAGCTTCATCAACTTTATTTTTAAATGGAATCCGAGATCAAGAAGCAGGGATTAGCTCCAATAGAGCATATTGAACTAGTGATTCGCGACATTAATAATATGCTTCATTCCGTTGATTCTTATGAAGAGTGGTATCGAGACAAAAGCGAAAAATTTGCGATTTGCTATCAATTACATGTATTTGTGAATCCATTGATCTTATCACAAAATGAACCCTCTCCATCGAACAAGAATACGATGGCATTCCATGGGCTCCAATAGTTGAATTGAGAATCAACCTAACGCATTATTATTTCAATATCAATATGCTTAGCATTTGGAATATGGCAACAATAAAAATCCCTCAATATAGAAAAAGAAATTTGGAATTTCCAAAACCATATTTTAAATGCAGACAAAAAAATGCTGCCATATCGAAACGATAAAAATAATCGAACTTGATGACCGATAAAATGGACATGAAGCAGAAATTTATTTTGGCACCGAAGTATCTAATCCCCCAAATAAAGCCTCAATCCTGGAGGCATATTCATTACTTTTGAAATGGATTACTAAGGATGTTATCTCTCAAAGAACAACAAATGATTGTCGACAGTATGAAACCGTATCAACCGACGAAAATCGGGGGTTTTGGTTCGGTGGCACGAGAGGAAGAAAGAACGGATAGTGATGTCGATATTGCCTATTCGTTTGATGGCCATTTTGGGTTTTTTGAATTAGAAGATTTGATTGAAGATTTAGAAAAGAAGTTAAATTGAAAAGTAGATTTAGTAGATTTTGATTTTTTAAATCCTCTCATTAAAGGGGATATTTTAAACGATATGATTGTATTGTGCGATGAAAATACCATCCCTACAGGACGACTCGCTTCGAGTTGATTCTATTAAAAGGGCCGTTGCTAAGATCGATGACTTGGTCACCAAAACAAAGCGTTATGATGCTTTTTTAGAGGACTGGATGACTCAAGATGCATTGATTAAAAACATCGAATTGATTGGTGAATATGTTTAGAAGATGACGAATGAAGTCAAACATACGTTCCTTGAGATACCATGAGCTAAAATTGAAAATATACGGCATCGATTAGTCCATGAATATCATCATGCTCATTTGAAGATTGTTTGGGATGTCGCTAAAAACAGTGTTCCTGAATTTGAAAAAAGTTTGGGTGCCATCGCTTCATTCATTGATTCGAAAAAAGATCGAGGGATGGGGTCGGGGTTTTCTCGGTAAACATCATCCTTTTGGAGAATTCCCAAACCATGAAAACATTCTTTTGGCATTACATTTAAAAGTGCATGGGGTGATGATGGATGATTTCCGTCAAGATAGGAATAGATTAAAATCGAAACAGCATCGGATCGATCAATATTAGGTTAAGCGTATAAGTCCCTAACCGATCGTATAAGCCCGAAAAAGATTGACTTGAGGAGGCTCTTTTTTGACCTTCATTACCAAAACTAAAATAGGATTCTATCCGTTTTTATAAATTACTTGGATTGTTGTCTTTGAATCTTTTGAGAAGGAATGACTTCGACGCTTGTAGCAATAATATTGGTATAAGAGTGTTTTTTACCATCTCGTTGCGCTATTGAATTTTCAAGTCTTCCCTTAATTGATACTTCTTGTCCTTTACTAGCTTGTTGTACTCTTTGGGCAATAGGGCCATATGCTTTGACATGATGCCACGTTGTTTTCTGTTGCCATTGACCAGCTTTATCCATGTACCTCAAATGTGTAGCAACTTGAAGTAGGACCATGGAACCTGATTTATTGGTGTAGAATTTTGGATTTTGTCCTAATCTTCCTTTGATTTCCACCCTATTAGCATCATTCGTCATATTTATGTTTGTTTGGAATTAGATTCAACGACATGTTCAACTCTCCAAGTGAACACTTTTTTTTATTGTTGTACTCAACTGATGAAATCATTGGTTCCATTGCTTGGAGCTCTTCATTAATACATCTCATTTTTCAATCCTTTCAATCTTCTTTCTTTTTGAATTAATTGATGAATTAATTCACATACTGCAGAAACTATTTGATTGATATTTTGCATCAAACATTCCCATTTGGTGATACTCTGACCTCGTTTCATTTTCAAAATTCCTTTCGCACTATAAGAGCCTAAAAGTTCAATCTCTATTTCTATCACGATTTCGCTCCAGTCCTTACTTTCATTCATTTGGGTTAAAAAAATATCAAAGACAGATTGAAGGTTCATATCATTCATCTTGAAATTTCTCGAAATAGCTACGTTTATTGAATCTTCAATAATCACTATGTAATCATCTACATTCGTATTTTCTTCAAAGCCATAAACGGTTAAACTAGAAACAGCACTCATAATTTTAAGGTTTTATTGATTATCATTTTATTTTTTGTTCATTATTACCAAACATTAGTTGCGTTTTTATTCGGTTTACAGAGAGTGTTTTAATAAAACATTCATCGAAACAGTATGTTGCTTCATTCATTTTTGAGATAAGGGTAAATTTATAATTTTTATAATTTATTTACAAATATAGTATTTTATATCTTTTTTCACAATTATCACAATTTTTAACCTCTATCTTTAAGGAAGATTTTCTCTTTAACTCATACCTCAGTGAGACGTTTCAATATTTGGGCTTCCTCATTAAATAAACTGGTAAACCCAACATCATCAGTGTAAGTAATGTTTGTTAATTTCTTGTATATCAACGTTTTGTGTTTTTGGCACAGTAATTGATTAAACATCAAAATGTATGATTAACCGATTTTCAAACGCCATTACCCATTACTATGTAGTGATGTTGTAAGGATTTGTTGATTCAAAAAAAACCAATATAAAATCTTAATTTATTTTCAAATATGAAAAGAATGTTTATCGTATTTACAGCCACAGCGCTCATCGCTGCGGGTTGTAAAAACTATGATGATCGCTTTGATGACTTGAACAGTCAGATCGCGACATTAACCACCCAAGTGCAGGCACTGCAAGGGGTGGCCACTCAGGTGAGTGCGCTCAACACAGAGATTGGCAATATTCGCAGTAGCATCCAAGGGGATATCCAAACAGCAGTCGCTGGTGTGAGCACGACATTGGGCACGAATTTAGAATCCGCCCAGACAGCCCTCAATGGGGAGATTGCCAAATTACAAACGGCCTTAACCCAGGCAGCCGCCAATAACTTGACGCAAGCCGATATCGACCAGTTGAAGTCGGATTTACAAACCACATTAGCAGCAGCTCAGAAAACGGCTTTGGATACGGCCTTAGCGAGTCTTCAGGCGAAGCTCACCGAATTAGAGACGGCCTTGG
>JAPORT010000140.1 GCA_026710085.1 Flavobacteriaceae bacterium
GACGAGATTTATAAAAATGAAATTGAAACTTTTAGAGTCGATTGGAATGGCATTTCAGATCCATCTTCGGACATTTCTTTTGTACTCCAAATATTCCTCTCCAAACATTTTGCCTAATTTGTTTTCCTTAAAAGGGATACACCAAAAGTCAGCGACAAGATAAAAAATAAGCGCACCCACAAATCCCGAAAACGTACCATATAACAATCCAATCCCAATCAGAATCATTAAAAATCCCAAATAAATAGGATTTCTACTGTATCTAAAAGGGCCTGTTTTGATAAAATAACTAGAACCTTTAAAAGTGTTGACTGTGGTTTTGTTAGATCGAATCAATCGAGCCGTTCTCATGATATTGAAAAGTGCAATGATGATAATGAGAAAGCCCAACCAATGAGTGGTGATGGGAATATTTCCACCAAAATATTGACTAGCAAAAAAACTAAGAGCAATACAGAGAATGGTCAAAAATGGAGGCAATAGAAATCGGGTCCAAGACATAATGAGAAACCTTCCACCCAAAGGACAAAAAATCGTGGGTACTAAGGGATTCGAACCCCTGACCTCTTGGGTGTAAACCAAGCGCTCTAAACCAACTGAGCTAAGTACCCTAATGAATTGAAATGGGGGCAAATGTAACCAAATAACTGATTTTTGGGTTTCATTACTCTTCGTGGTTAGCTTTCACATTGGAGCTTTTCAAGAATCTCTGCAACAACAAAAGTACTCCCACAAACGAGTACAACATCATTTGGATGAGCTTCAGTATGGGCTTTTTCAAAAGCCTGCTCTATCGTTTTAAAAAACTGGTACTTCGGTAATGGATGATGGGAAATATCGTCCCTAAGTTCCGCTATTGATTTTGCCCTTTCCACTCTAGGAGAAGATAAATACCAAATTGATTTTTGGGGTAACATTTCAAACAACTCTCGGTGGTTTCGTCCTTTGACAAATCCCATAACCAATCGTAATTGATCATACGAATACAAACCCAATTGATTGATTATTTCTTGAAAGCCTTCTTGATTATGGGCAACATCTAAAATGACTTTTGGTTGCCGAGATACTATTTGCCACCTCCCTAGAAATGTCGTTTTCTTATTCGTGTTTTGAATGCCCTGTTTAATATTTAAAGTAATTCGTTCCCTTTTTTCAATTAGCTTTAAAGCACTCATAGCTGTTTGAATATTTTTATGTTGATATTTTGGCCAGTTTTGAAATTGTTTTTCAATAGTTAGATTATTTTTAGAATAAAATAATGGGGCTTTTTTTGATTGAGAAACCGATTCAAAAACCTTTTGAGTTTTCGCTTGCTTTTCTCCAACCAAAATAGGAACGTTCGGTTTGATGATGCCTGCTTTTTCAAGAGCTATTTTTTCTAAAGAATTTCCTAGATACTCTGTGTGATCCAAACCAATATTGGTAATGATCGAAAGAATCGGCTTCGCAATATTCGTAGCATCTAACCGACCACCTAATCCAACTTCGATGACAACATAGTCAACTTTTTTAGCCTTGAAATAGCTTAATGCCAATCCCATATTCATTTCAAAAAATGAAATTTTCCATTGAACTAAAAATTGATAATGTTGTTCTATGAACTTTTGCACATATTGCTTTGAGATTTTTTTTCCGTTGATTGTAATTCGTTCTCTGTAATCTAAAAAATGAGGAGAAATGAACAACCCCACTTGATATCCGGATTCAATTAAAACTGAAGCAATCATATGTGCCGTTGAACCTTTACCATTGGTCCCAGCTATATGGATTGCTTTTATGGCATTTTCAGGATTTCCTAAATATCTGGCTAATTTTTCGACTCGTTCTAATCCAGGTCGGTATGCAGAATTTCCCTTATTCTGATAGTAAGGCAATTGGGCAAACATCCATTGTAACGTTTGCTCATAGGTTTTCATTGGAATTACATTGAATTTAATTTTTAAAAAATAAAACCATTGATACTTTATTGATAGTAAAACATCTTAATCAATATTTAGAGGATTTGACAACCACTTCGATGAATTCAACTTAGATCATTCAACTAAACATCCGACATTCTTTTCTTGTGCCAATCCCCACTAAAGATTGAAGAACGATATCAAAATCAATCAATTGAAGTGTCTGATTTATCAAAAAGAAATTTCTTTTGGGGATTCAATCAGCGCATTAGAATACAACATCTCTCATGAAAATAAATGCAAAAAATCCAGATAAAAAGCCAATTAAAGCAATCCAACCAATTTGAGATAAATACCAGAAAAAGTTGATTTTTTCCATTCCCATAGCCACCACCCCAGCAGCCGATCCAATGATTAATATACTTCCTCCAGTTCCAGCTGCATAAGCCATCAGATGCCAAAATTGATGATCCATGGGATAGTCAAACATGCCAATTCCTGCTGCAACCAACGGAACATTATCGATAATCGCTGATAAAATGCCCAATAACCCTACGACGGCATCAGAATTAGGAATCGCTACTTTTAAGTCTTTAGCAAACGTGTACAACATACCCAATGATTCCAATGCAGCTACGGCCATTAGAATACCAAGGAAAAATAAAATACTGGGGAACTCTATCTTCGTCAAAGAATGATGCAATGGGCTCGGTGTTTCATGAGCATTATGATCGGAACTAGGTTTTGTTAAAGAGATATGTCGTCGAGAATATATTTCTCCACAAGTGGCAACGATGGCCAACGATAACATCATACCGATATAAGGTGGTAAGTGCGTGATGATTTTAAAAAAGGGGACAAACACAATAGCTGATAAACCAATGATTAAGATAGCCGTTCCTTTAGCATGCGTTTGAAACTCATCTTTTTCATTATCTCGGATTCGACCATGAAACACTGGAAGAATTGAAGCAATTAAAAATGGAATTATCATACACACAATGGAAGGAATACCGACATTGATAATCAAGCCCATTACAGTCACTTTATCTGAAATCCATAACATTGTGGTGGTCACATCACCAATAGGCGACCAAGCCCCACCTGCATTAGCTGCTATCACGACCATACCTGCCATCCATAATCTCAATTTTTTATCCCTAACGATTTTTTGGAGGATGGTAACCAATACGATGGTTGCAGTTAAATTATCAATAATAGCAGATAAAAAGAAAGCCAATACACCAAAAATCCACAACAATCGAGCTCTGGATTTTGTTTTGATCAGTTTTTTAAAGGTGTAAAACCCATTGAAATAATCAATGATTTCAACAATGGTCATCGCACCGATGAGAAATATTAATATTTCTGCTGTCTTTCCCAAATGATGTACTAAGACTCCTTTGACATAGGATTCTTCTAATTGTTTTAATTCAGGGTTAATTTCAAATACAGGCATATGAGCTATTGAAACAATAGCCCATAAAATGGCCATCATGGTGATGGCAGGTATTAATTTATCGACTTTGAAAGTATGCTCTAATGTAATCGAAATGTACCCTAGCACAAAGACTACCAATATGATAAGTTCCATAAGCGGCATTGAAAATTATAAGTTGTTTTATGATTTTAAGAAGCTAAAGCAGGTCTATATATTTTACCACTGCAGTGATCTTTTGGACAGCCTGTTACGCTTGCATAGATATTATTTTCTTGTCGTAAGCGAAGAATCCCTAAAAAGCCAAAAACAATCGCTTCTTTAAATTCAATAATTATTTGACTAGGAATGACTAATTCACATTGGGCATACTTTTGAATGGTTTGAGTTAAAAACGTGTTAAATGCCCCCCCTCCAGTAACCAAAACACTCTGGGCATCTGCAATCTCATGTGCAATGATTTTACTAACATGCTCCACAAAGGTTGCTAGTAAATCTTTAGTTTGAATTTCTTGATATTTCATAATCAATGGCCAAACATCCTTGTCAACATTTTCAATACCAAGAGATTTTGGAGGCTGTCGTTGGTAATAGTCGATACGGTCTAATTCATTCAATAAATCTTGAACGATTTTACCCTCACGAGCCAAAAACCCCTGGTCATCAAACTTAAGATTTTCTCGGGATGCTAAACGATTGATAACGGTATTTAAAGCGCACAGATCATATGCCCTCAAAGAATCTTGATCCATACGAGTGAGATTGGCAAATCCTCCCAAATTCAGAGCTGCTGTATAATCTGAAAACAGTAAATAATCCCCTACTGGGACTAAAGGGGCTCCTTGACCTCCATTTTCAACATCCTGAACTCTAAAATCACAAACAAGCGTACAACCAAGCATTTCTGACAGTAGCGGTTGATTTCCAATTTGGACTGTAAACCCTTTCTGTGGTTGATGCAAAACAGTATGCCCATGCGAACATACAGCATCAACTTGTCCAACATGATTTGCTAAAATAAAATCCGATAGAAGTTCATAGAGTTTTAAAGAATAGTCATTGTCTAATTCTTCTAATTTTTTCGGTGATAAATGATGTGCTTGAGCCAATCGCTGCTGCCAATGAACATCATAGGGCGTGGTATCTGAAATTTCTACACGAAACTTCCATTTATTGTTTTCAAGCCAAAAATCAACCAATGCTACGTCGACTCCATCCAATGAAGTACCAGACATAACACCAAGCACCCGGTATTTTTTTTTAAATAGGGAAAAGGAATCATTCATTTTAGTATCAATTTAGTTGGGTTAGTGGGTAAAAATAATTGGAAATCTGTGATGAAAGACAAAGAGTTTATGGATATCGTTACCTTTTGTTTAAAATTATTTATAAAACAATCAACTAATCTATCCATTAATCAAAATATCGATGCAAATTCAGAAATTTTTTTGATAAAAACGAACATTCGAATCAAAATTTCAATCAAGTATCAGTAATTTCGTCCATCAACTCAGAAGGAAGGAATATGTTGGTTGAAAAGCAAAGCTTGTACGATTCTTTTTTTGAACATGATAACTGTGGTGCTGGATTTATTTGTAGTCTCCTCGGAAAACGAACCAATGATATCATTCATAAAGCCTTTGACATTCTCGTCCGTTTAGAACATCGTGGAGCTAAAAGTGCCGATGGAAAAACTGGAGATGGATCTGGTTTACTCATTGAAATTCCACATCAATTTTTTAAAGAACAATGTTCTTTTAAGCTACCTGATTTTCAACAATATGCTGTTGGCATGGTTTTTTTACCGACCAAAGAATATCAAAAAATTTATTGTATTGACATTCTTCAACAAGAAATAAAAAATCAAGGGCTCAAAATATTGGGGTGGCGTGAAGTTCCTGTGAATCAAGAAGTCCTTGGCGTCATTGCTGCTCAAACCGAACCCAACATCCAGCAAATTTTTATCGGTAAAGGACAAAAAGAATTAAGCCCCCACGAATTCAATATCAAGCTATACATCGCTCGAAAAATTGCTGAAAATAAAATTTCAAAATCCAAACTATCCCAAAAGAGTTTTTTCTATCTACCTTCTTTATCCCCTAGAACCATCATTTATAAAGGATTGTTAAGAGCTCAAGATATTAGCAATTATTATACTGAATTATCCAATGAGCAATTGGTGACTCGCTTTTCATTGGTTCACCAACGCTTTTCGACCAATACTTTTCCCTCATGGGAATTAGCTCATCCTTTTCGCTATATGTGCCATAATGGGGAAATCAACACTTTTCGAGGTAATTTTCTTCGAATGTACTACCGTCAAGAAAAAATGGCCGATTCTCTTTTTGGTGATCAAATGAAAGAGATTTTCCCAATTATTCCGCCTGGAAAATCGGATTCTGCCTCTATGGATATGGCCATCGAATTATTACTTGCAACAGGACGTACGCTTCCTGAAGTTATGATGATGTTGGTTCCTGAAGCATGGGAAAAACATAATTCAATGCCTGACTATAAAAAATCGTTTTACCATTATAACTCATGTATCATGGAGCCCTGGGATGGGCCAGCTTCCATTCCATTCACTGATGGAAACTATATCGGAGCTATTTTAGATCGCAATGGACTCCGACCCTCACGCTATACAGTCACTAAAGATGGCTATGTCGTGATGTCTTCTGAAACAGGAGTCTTAGAAATAGCTCCTGAAAATGTAGCATTTCACGGTCGATTAGAACCAGGTAAAATGTTTCTCGTCAACATGGACCAAGGAAGGATTGTTGATGATTATGAAATCAAAAAAGAAGTATGTACCAAGAGAAAGTATGATTTCTGGCTTGATGAAAACTTATTGCCCTTAAAAGAGGTTCCTTACTTAGCAGATTTAGAAATTGATGAAAAAGAATCGTTTGCAACTAGACTTCGAATCTTCGGTTACACTCATGAGGATATCAAAACCATCATTACCCCCATGGCTGTTGAAGGTAAAGAAGCCATTGGATCGATGGGAGCGGATACACCGCTAGCCGTTCTTTCCGATAGACCACAATTACTATATAATTACTTTAAACAACTCTTTGCTCAAGTGACCAATCCACCTTTGGATGGAATTCGAGAAGAAATAGTCACCGATATCAGTCTTTCAATTGGAAAAGATTTCAACATCTTTGAAATTAATGCAAAACATGCCAAAAAACTCCACATCAAAAACCCCATTATTTCCAATAAAGATTTGTTTAAAATCAAAAACATCGACCATCCTGATTTTAAAGCTTCTTTAATTCCAGCAATTTATCCCTTGAAACATGGATTAAATGGTTTGGAGCATACCCTTTCCGAAATGTTACAACAAATTGAAAAAGCACTCGATCAAGGAGCCAACATCATTATTTTATCGGACCGTTCGGTCGATGAGAAAATGGCTCCAATTCCGATGCTTTTGGCTTGCTCTCATGTTCACCACTCATTCCAACGACTTGGAAGAAGGTCTGAATTTGGAATTGTACTTGAAACTGCTGAAGCAAGAGAACCTCATCATTTTTCATGTCTTTTTGGTTATGGAGCTAGTGCCATTAATCCCTATTTGGTCAATGAAATCATCATCCATAAAATTGAAGAAGGGACCATTGAACTTTCGGTGCCTCAAGCCATTAAAAATTTCAATACAGCTATAGGTAAAGGAATCGTCAAAATCATGAATAAAATTGGCATTTCCACACTTCACTCCTACCGTGGCGCTCAAATTTTTGAAGCGTTGGGGCTTTCACAAAGTTTTGTCGATACCTACTTCAGCCAAACCCCGACTCGAATTGAAGGCGTCGGTCTCTATGAAATTGAAAAAGAAGTTTACCATAAACACCACAAAGCCTATACCTACGAAAAAAAGTTTGGTATCCCATTAGAAATTGGTGGAGAATATCGATGGCGAAGAGATGGGGAAAAGCATACCGTTAATCCCAAAACGGTAGCCCAATTACAAATTGCAGTACGTCACAATCAATGGGATAACTACATCAACTTTTCTAGATTTATCAATCAACAAAATGAGCGTCTGATGACACTTCGGGGATTGATGACCTTTTGCTCTTATGATCCGATTCCTATTGAACAAGTCGAGCCCTGGACACAAATCGTCAAACGGTTTAAAACTGGTGCCATGTCTTTGGGTTCTTTAAGTCGTGAAGCTCATGAGAATTTAGCCATTGCCATGAATCGCTTGGGAGGAAAAAGCAACTCTGGTGAAGGAGGTGAAGACCCTGTTCGGTTTACCGTCGAAGAAAATGGTGACTGGCGAAACAGTGCCATCAAACAAGTTGCCTCTGGACGATTTGGCGTCACAAGTCATTATTTGAGTCAAGCCCAAGAAATACAAATTAAAATGGCTCAGGGAGCCAAACCAGGGGAAGGAGGTCAATTGCCTGGTAAAAAAGTAGATCCATACATTGCATCGGTGAGAAATTCCACGCCATATGTTGGCTTGATTTCGCCACCACCTCATCATGATATTTATTCTATTGAAGATTTAGCACAACTCATTTTTGATTTAAAAAATGCCAATCGTGAGGCTCGAATCAATGTCAAATTGGTTTCAGAAGTTGGTGTTGGGACCGTTGCTGCAGGCGTGGCCAAGGCAAAGGCAGATGTTATTTTAATTGCTGGCTATGATGGAGGTACTGGAGCTTCTCCACTGACATCCATCAAACATGCAGGATTGCCATGGGAACTCGGAATTGCCGAAGCACAACAGACATTGGTCATGAATGATTTACGTTCCCGAGTCGTCATTGAATGTGATGGACAATTGAAAACGGGCAGAGATGTTGCTATTGCTGCACTGCTTGGGGCTGAAGAATTTGGATTTTCAACGGCTCCATTGATCGCGTCGGGGTGCATTATGATGCGAGCATGTCATCTCAATACTTGTCCCGTGGGTGTGGCAACACAAGATCCAGAACTGCGTAAGAACTTTCGGGGAACTCCAGAACACGTGGTGAATTACTTCTATTTTGTGGCAAAAGAACTTCGTAAGATTATGGCTCAACTTGGTTTCCGAACCATCAATGAAATGGTTGGCCAGTCACAAAAATTAAATATGCGACAAGCGATTTCACATTATAAGGCTCGTGGATTGGATTTTTCTAAAATACTCTTCAAACCGAACACGCCTCCAAAAGCTGCTATCTACAATACCATTTCTCAAAATCATGAACTTGAAAATGTATTGGATTTAAAACTATTAAAGCTCATCAATGACGCTATCCTAAACGATCAACCATTTGAATTAAATCATAAAATTCAAAACACCGATCGTGCCGTTGGGACCATCATAAGCCATGAAATTTCAAAACGACATGGTGCTCATGGTCTTACAGAAAACCAAATAAAAATCACTTTCAATGGTTCAGCAGGACAAAGTTTTGGTGCTTTTGCAGCCAAAGGATTGTTTTTTAAATTAATCGGAAATGCCAATGATTATTTTGGCAAAGGGCTCTCTGGAGCTACTTTAATTGCAAAAGTTCCTTCAAAAGCAACTTTTATTCAAAGTGAAAATGTCATCATTGGTAATGTGGCACTCTATGGAGCAACTAGTGGATATGCGTTTATTAATGGGGTTGCAGGAGAACGATTTTGTGTTCGAAATTCTGGAGCTCGTGCCGTTGTTGAGGGTGTTGGAGATCATGGTTGCGAATACATGACAGGAGGTATCGCTGTTATTTTAGGAAAATATGGACGGAATTTTGCCGCAGGAATGAGTGGAGGGATTGCATACCTGTACAGTAAAGATGGACATTTTAATACTGAAAATTTTAATCTTGAGATGGTCGCACTAGAAGAATTAACCCAAGTTGATCTTGAAAATCTCCATCAGTTGCTATTGCTTCATGCTCAATACACCAACAGCGATTTGGGTCAAGAACTAATCGACAATTGGGAATATACCAAAAATCGATTTATCAAAATCATGCCGACTGATTATAAAAAGGCACTTGAAATGATGACTCAAGAAATTCAAAAAGAAGAAAAAATTCCGGTAGAATCATGGGAAAATTAAGAGGCTTCAAAGAATATCTTCGGACAGATGAAAATTCGATTGATCCCAAAAGAAGAACTGCGAATTATAAAGAATTCACCAAACATCCTGGAGATCAAAAATTAAGAGAAGAAGGAGCGCGTTGCATGGATTGTGGCATTCCATTTTGTCATAGTGGCTGTCCACTAGGTAACTTGATTCCTGATTTTAATGATGCGGTCTACAGAAATGATTGGCAGCGAGCATTAACTATATTGCATTCCACCAATAATTTTCCAGAATTTACTGGGCGATTATGTCCCGCACCCTGTGAAGAATCTTGTGTTTTGGGAATTATTGATCCCCCTGTTTCTATTGAAATGATTGAAAAGTATATTGCAGAAAGAGGATTCAAAGAAGGTTGGATTAAACCAGATCCACCCATCGAAAAAACAGGTAAAAAAATAGCCATTATTGGTTCAGGGCCTGCAGGTTTAGCCGCAGCCCAACAGTTGAATTTTGCTGGACATGATGTGACCGTTTATGAAAAAGATAATAAAATTGGGGGACTTTTGAGGTATGGCATTCCTGATTTTAAAATGGAAAAGTCCGTCATTGATCGTCGGTTGGAAATATTAATTGCTGAAGGTATTGAGTTTCAATGCAACCAACATGTAGGAGTTTCAATAGACATCGAAGAAATACTGATGACTCATGATGCCCTATTATTGGCGATCGGAGCTGGAATTCGAAGGTCTTTACCAATCCCTGGTCATCATTTAAAAGGGGTCATTCAAGCAATGGATTATTTACCTCATAACAATCAGTTTGTTGATGGACAGATTGACTTGAAAGCCAAATACAATGCCACAGACCGACATGTGATTGTTATTGGTGGCGGTGATACTGGTTCCGATTGTATTGGTACGGCGAACAGACAAAAAGCAAAATCGGTCACCAATTTTGAAATCATGCCCAAACCAACTTTACATCGAACAAAAGAAAATCCATGGCCCTACTGGCCTTTTACATTGTCGGCGAGTTCTTCACATAAAGAAGGGGTTGATCGTAATTGGAGCATCATGACCAAAGAATTTATCGGTGATGAAAGCAAACATGTTCGAAAACTAAAAACGGTCGAAGTTGAGTGGAGAAAAGATGAATTTGGGGTTCACCATTTGGTTGAAAAACCCCATACAGAAAAATTATGGCCATGTGATATGGCATTATTAGCACTCGGATTCACAGGCCCTCAAAAGAATCTAGCAGAACAATTAAACTTACCACTGGATCAACATGGAAACTTTCAAACCACTGATTTTCAAACCCAGAATTCAAAAATCTTTGTAGCTGGTGACGCTCGTAGAGGACAGTCATTAATCGTTTGGGCTATTTCTGAGGGGAGAGATGCGGCACATTATATCGATCGTTTTCTTATGAATCGTACCAATCTTCCTTTAAAAAATCATTATGGAGACTTATTAACTCCAAAAGCTGGATAACGTTTCCAAAGATTGATTTGCAAAATATATTTTTGTTTTGCATTTATAATGAAAATAGCCGTCTTTTCAGGATTTTATTCTCCAGGGAATTTAAACATCATCCGTGAACTTCATGAATACTTGACTCAAAAGGGGCATGAAGTCTTGCTCATCAAGAATTTAGAAAATGCATTGCCAAAAGCCTTGACTTCTTTTGATTTTTTTGAGCCCAAACCCTATTTAGACGATAGTTTTGATTTTTTAATATCCATTGGTGGTGATGGTAATTTATTGGATTCGGTCACCATTATTGGTGAATCAACAGTTCCCGTATTAGGAATTAATACAGGACGTTTGGGATTTTTGACTTCAATTGCTAAAGAACTCTATCGTCAAGGGCTTGATTCTTTGCTTGAAGGTCAATACACCAAAATTAAACGATCGGTTCTATCTGTTATGACGACCCCGCCGAATTCAAAAATTCAAAAACTCAACTTTGCTCTTAATGAAGTTTGTGTAACTCGAAAAAACAAACTAAGTTTGCTTCAAATCGAAGCCAAAATCAATCAGGAAAAATTAACCACCTATTGGGGTGATGGATTGATTATCAGCACACCTACTGGCTCAACAGGTTATTCTTTAAGTGTTGGTGGTCCCATTGTCAGCCCCGATAATTCTTGCTGGGTCTTGAATCCAATAGCGCCCCATAACATCAGTGTTCGTCCCTTGATTGTTCCAGATTCGAATCATATTGAGATTATTGTGACTGGAAGAGGAAAAAATCATTTACTCTCTCTTGATTCTAGAACGATTTCATTAGAATATGGAAACCAAATTTTAGTCAAAAAATCTGAATTTCCCATTCATACCATTCAATTAGAAGGTGACAGTTTTTTTAAAACTTTACGAAAGAAATTATATTGGGGGGTTGACACTAGAAATCGTGATTAATTTTTATTGCACATGATGTCCACCAATCAACAAATGATTCATTACCATGCTAACTCTAGTGCAACATGGCATTCTTTGAAACTTTTTCTTTTTTTGAGCATCATGATTTTCGGACATCCTCAAAAGGGGGCATCACAGGTCCATGAAATTGGCCTTTTTATAGGGATTACTGGATTATCTCTTGCTGAACAAGCTTCAACAAATTCTTTTAAAGAGCGATTCATGAGTAATCTGGACGAAAGGGCAACAAGCATTGGTTATATTGGGGGATTTCAATACCGATACAATTTAAACAATTACTTTTCATTCCATGCTTCGGTTCTTAGTGTTAATTTCTCCAAACCACCTCGGTATAATAAAGTACAGGTAAACAATCCGGAAATGGAAGATAATGTACCACCTATCGAACTAAAAGGACCAGAACAAAGTTTCGAATTAAATGCAAGATTGGAATATTGGCTCTTATCGAGAAGTTTAATCTATTGGGATATTCCCCAACTCCGACCCTATATTTTTGGTGGTGGTGGCGCTCTACTAAAAGCACCGGGTGCTCTCAATATTAAAGATGTAATTGATGCTCGTGGTAAATGGAATAATAAAAATTTCCTTATAATCTCTTCGGTTGGCGTCGGCCTTACAATTAATCCCACAAATTGGTTGAATATCGGGCTTGAATTTGCTACAAGATTTGTTCCTTCTTATAAACTTAAATTTAATCGTAAAGAAGACTTTGAATTATATTCTATTGTCGACGATCGTGTGCTTAAAGTAGATGGTAATGATTGGTATTATGTTTTCGGAGTTTCGACAACCATATCGCTCCAAGATTTTCCATTAGTGAATTAAAAGTTGGATGAAATTTAAAAAATGCTTTCATGCCAACGAAATGTTTTTTTTGATTGACAATCATGTATCGCTATCAAACGTCCATAGTTCTTCATCCATAAAATGAGAAACATGATGAGTGCGTTTTTCAAATCAATATGGCCAATTCTCATCGGAAACTTTTAGTTGATTTGAAACGGATTTGTATTTGATCATCCAAAATCTGATTTGAAGAAACATAAGGAGCTATTCGGCACTAGTTCAAAAAACAATACAACATAGCATTTTGTAAAAAGATTCCCTCTCTATAAATGCCATTAGGTTTTTTAACTTTGAGCCTCAATTTTAAGGACAAAGTATTCAATTGAAAATGATTCCTATCTCTTGTGCTGAATCGTTACTTCAGTAAATCCTTTATACGTTTGGTGTAATCCATGAATGATTGATATGATGCAATTAACTGAGCTCCCAAGGCATGTGGCAATTATTATGGATGGTAATGGTCGTTGGGCAGAAAAAATGGGCAAACCTCGAATTTATGGACATCATAAAGGAGTTGATGTTGCCATAGAGATTGTTCAAGAAGCACTGGATTTAGGGATTCCCTATTTAACTCTCTTCGCTTTTTCAAAGGATAATTGGAAAAGACCTAAAAGTGAAATATCGGTCATCATGACTTTAATGATGAACTCATTAAAGTCAGAATTTCAACGAATCATTGACAGTCAAGTTAAAATTAATGTTATTGGAAATCTTAGTGATTTATCTCACGAAGTTCAAGAAGTTTTAGAAGATATCAAGCATCGTACCGCAAATCATAAGGGACTTCAATTAACGTTAGCCATTAGCTATGAGTCGAGAGAAGAAATCGTTATGGCTACAAAATCAATCATAAAAAAAGCACTCCTCGGAGATTACAAAATTGAAGAAATTAATCAAGATACGATCAACCAACATCTCTATACATCATCCCTACCATACGTTGATTTTTTAATTCGTACAAGCGGTGAACAAAGATTAAGCAATTTTTTACTTTGGCAATCTGGATATGCTGAATTATTTTTTGATGATACATTATGGCCCGATTTTAGCAAAGATGATTTTCACAAAGCTCTCAATGAATACAACAATAGAGAAAGACGATATGGAAAAACTGGTCAACAAATCAAACAACAGATTTTTGCAGTTTAACAAGTCATTTCTTTCAGCATTTCTACTGTTTATTTCTTCACTGACTTTTAGTCAAACAACGAATTATACTGCTGGGAGAATCTATACCATTGATAGCATCAGTGTTCAAGGATTAAAGACATTTAATGACCAGACCTTGATTTCTTACACAGGACTTTCTGTAGGTCAATCTGTTAAAGTTCCTGGCGAGGTTATTTCATCGGTGATCAATCAACTATGGAATCTGGATTTATTTAGTAACATCAATATTTATGCAACTCGAGTTAGGGGAAATAATATTTCTCTTGAAATTGAAGTTGATGAATTGCCAACATTATCAAAAGTGAGTTTTCGTGGCATCAAAAAAGGAAAACAAGAATCTCTAATCGAAGAAACCGAATTAACTCCTGGTAAAAAACTATCGGAAAGTTTTTTAACCAATACAAGGAATTACATCATTGAAAAATATAAAGACAGTGGTTTTCTAAATGCCAAAATCACGCTCAATACACGTCCTGATAGTCTCAATGTCAGTCAGTCTGAATTATTGGTCTTTATCGATAAGGGGCCTCGTGTCAAAATTTCAGACATCCATTTTGAAAATAATGAGGTGTTTCGAGGTCCTTACTTAAGGAAAAAACTCAAAAACACCAAGAAGAAAAAAAGACTGCGGTTTTGGAAAAAATCAAAGTTTATTCCAGAAGATTACCAAGATGATCTAATTTCACTCGTTGAACATCTCAAAGAAAAAGGTTACCGAGATGCTCGAGTTCTTTCTGATACCATCCTTTCAGTGAGTGATAAATTTTTGACAATACATATTGAAATTGAAGAAGGAAATCAATACTATTTTGGAGATATCGATTTTGTTGGTAATACCGTTTATAGCAATTATTATCTAAAGCAGAAAACGGGAATTCAAAAAGGAGATATCTATAATAGTAGCCTCTTGAAAAAGCGTATTTCAGAAGTTGGCAACCCTGATGCAGACAATATTGAAAATCTCTATAAGAACAATGGGTATCTCTTTTCTAACATTAATTTAGTGGAAGTTAGTGCCGAACGAGATACGATTGATTTTGAAGTAAGAATTAGTGAAGGAAAACTAGCTCAATTCAATAAAATTTCAGTTACGGGAAATGATCGAACGAATGATCATGTGATTTATCGAGAAATACGAACCAGGCCAGGCCAAACTTATAGTCAAGATCAATTGGTGCGATCCATTCGAGAACTTGGACAATTAGGCTATTTTGATGCTGAAAAAATAAATCCAAATTTTGATAATGCCGATCCAAATGCTGGCACCGTTGATATTTCTTTTCCACTTACTGAAACTGGAGCCAGTCAAATTCAATTACAAGGTGGATACGGAGGTGGTGGTTTCATTGGTACCCTAGGACTCTCCTTTAACAACTTTTCGATGCGAAATATTTTCAATCGAGAAGAATACAAACCCCTGCCCATGGGAGATGGTCAAAATTTGAGTTTGCGTTTACAATCCAGTCAATTTTACAATACCTATAGCTTTAGTTTTTCTGAACCATGGCTTGGTGGACGTCAACCAGTGAATTTTTCGACTTCTCTTTCGCATACCATTCAATACCGATACGATTATTTTACTGGTCGGGCAGATAAAAGCCAATCTTTTCAAATCAGTGGAGCCTCTATAGGACTTGCAAGAAGATTGCAAGTTCCCGATGATTATTTTCAATTATCCCAATCGCTTGCATATCAATACTATAATTTCAATAATTATTTTACTGGATTATTCACTTTTGGGAATGGTGTTGCCAATAATTTTGCTTATGAAGTTGCTCTTTCAAGAAACAACACTTTCACCAACCCTATCTTTCCAATTGGTGGATCTACTTTTACGATTCGAGCTAAACTAACTCCGCCCTATTCTTTGTTTTCTGATGTCGACTATGGCGATTTAGAAAATCAAGCTCCATTCCAGGATACCGATGGAAATCCCAATCGTGAATTGATCGATCAAGAACGTTTTCGTTGGCTTGAATTCTATAAAATTAAGTTTAATGGAACATGGTATACTCCATTAGTGGATAAATTTGTTTTAAAAGCTCAAGCAGATTTTGGATTCATAGGTGCCTATGATAATGATCGGGGGCTGATACCATTTGAACGTTTTTATTTAGGAGGTGATGGCATGCAAAATTATGCCTTGGATGGCCGTGAAAATATTGCACTTCGAGGCTATGATAATCAATCCTTATCATCAAGAGATGGATCCATCATCTATAATAAATTTACCCTCGAAGTGAGATATCCTATTTCACTTAAACCAGCCGCATCGATCTTTGCTTTGACTTTTTTAGAATCTGGAAATGGTTATGATAGTTTTAAAGATTTTAATCCTTTTAACTCAAAAAGATCTGCTGGAGGTGGTGTCAGAATATTCATGCCAGCTTTTGGATTGCTTGGAATTGATTTCGGTTATGGATTTGATAATCCTAATTCACCTACAGGACTTGCAAATGGTTGGGAAACTCATTTTATTATTGGGCAACAGTTTTAATCCCTAGACTGAAGATTGAAACTTTTATTTATTCATCTGGATACTCTAATCTTGGAAATGATATTCTTAAGTGCCAAAAGGTATTTGATTTTCAGATTCATCACATCATCAGGTATTGCATCCTTATCTCTTGAATCTAGGCACTTGACGAAAAATGATTCTCACTAATTCTTCTGGGGTGGGATCAAATAATATGGGCTTCTCCTTCCAACCACGATTTATTGGGTTGGTCATCGTAGGGGTTGAAGTTATGATTCTTTTCTTTATATCATCACAATTTAAAAAGTAAGGCTAAAACAAATACGTTTACCCTACTTTTTTATTTTCCCAAATGGCTAAAATAAAAATATCTAAAATCGATATCTATTGCAACACTTTATCCTGCATCCCGCTCACCATAGAACTCATCGAACCTATATGGTCTTAGGTTTCGAGAGTATTCATTTTTCGGAATAAATGCCTTTAACACTCAAGTATATAATCCCGCTAATTATTGCACATGCAACTATCAATTAAATTTACGATATTTGCCAATCAAAAACTTGTTGTAAACACTTACATGTATTCTTTATAATTAAGACAGATGAAACCGGTTCAATCTTCAATCTACACTTTATGCCTGGGGTTATTTTTCACATTGATAACTTCATTTTCTGTTCATGCTCAAAATAATTTTGCTCATATCAATACACAACAATTATTGAGTGAAATGCCCGAAGTGATAGCAGTCAATAAAGAACTTGAAAATCTAGAAAAACAATATACTACTGAATTAGATTCTTCAGT
This sequence comes from Flavobacteriaceae bacterium, assembly GCA_026710085.1. Classification (GTDB taxonomy): domain Bacteria; phylum Bacteroidota; class Bacteroidia; order Flavobacteriales; family Flavobacteriaceae; genus Bin25. The sequence goes on from JAPORT010000140.1 coordinate 17,099, forward strand.
TAAAGAATACCAAACCAAGGCTCAGAACTATGCTGCTGATGCTGAAAACCAATCTGATCTCATCAATCAACAACGATCTCGAGAACTCGAGGGCATGCAGCAAAATATTGCGGAGTTTCGCCAAACAGCTTCTTTAGAGCTTCAAAAAAAGCAAGGAGAATTGATGAATCCTCTTATTGAAAAAGCTCGAGGTGCCATTGAAGCCGTTGCGCTTGCTCAAGGATATGACTATGTTCTTGATTCTTCTCCTGGAGGAAGTGTTATCGTATCCAATGGTAAAGATTTAATGGCTGATGTGAAAAGAGAATTAGGATTTTAATCTATTTTTTCTCCTGTCTTTATCTGTAGTTTTTTTCTTTGATTTGAACTTTTAGGTTCATTGATTTGTTCTCTTTCAATAGCATGTTTTCCGAATCCTATTCAGTTATTAACTAGGTTCTGAAAGATGGGAATGGGAATTGAGAAATTGCCATGAATCTCTAAATAAAGGGAAACTATATCCTTAACTACACGGATTTTTCGTAAATCTGCTAAAAATCCATTACGTGAGTCGATATTTATCGCTACTCCGATGATTCCCTGATGAAAAAAGTATCGAAAAACATACCGAAATCATGCGACTTAT
>JAPORT010000029.1:0-2887 GCA_026710085.1 Flavobacteriaceae bacterium
TGTTAAATCATAAAGGAATATTGTTGGAGGATTACCATCACAAAAAAAGAAAAGGGATGAATATCAATACAAGTTTGTTGTTTTTTCAAATCATTCATCTCTAAAAAAAGTGAATCAATAAAAAATGGCCATTTCTTAAATATCGTAATAAAGCCAATTATTTTGAGATTGGAGGGAATAGATTGCCGTTCTGTAAATCAAGCCGCATGGACAGATTTTCTTTAGTAAATTTGTGATATTGATGGTATGAATAAGGCTAAAAAAGCAAAACCCCATGAAATAATATCTAATCGTGGTTTCGCTAAATACTTCCATGGTAGAAAAGAGATTTTAAGAAATTTTACAGTCCTTTTGGAGGATTCATTGAGAAATAACAAAGGCACGAACTTTCTCTTTCAAGGGGCTCCTGGAGTTGGTAAAACAGCTCTACTCGAAAAGTGTAAAGAGTTTGCGATAAATAAAGGCTGGGATGTCGTCAAAATAAAACCCAATGGATTATGGGATCCTAGTCAATTGAAAAAATATCTTGGATCCGAACGGATGATGAAACTCCGAAAGCTATTACTGAAAGGTGAGGTTGGAGGGATAGGTGGACATGCAGAGATTGAGTTCTCTAAAAAATCGGTTTTAGAAATTTTAGAAACGGGAAAATCGCCACTGTTATTGACATTAGACGAAGCGCAGACACTTGGCGGAAATAACCGACCTCCTGATGAACATCTCAGCACAGTAACAGACGTATTGGATGAAATCCATAATGGAGGGTTTCAACGTCCATTAATCCTTGTGATTAGTGGATTAGGCCCCACAAGAAATATTTTGAAGTCTTTTGGTATTTCTAGATTTAATACAAAATGTAGTGTTGATTTAGGACCATTAGATAAAAAATCTGAACGAGCCGTCATCAACGATTGGTTGGTTCGAGAGGGGAAAGCTAGAGAAACCCCCAATGTATGGATTGGTAGTATTACAAAAGAAACTCATCAGTGGCCTCACCATATCATGTCCTACGTGATTCCAGCGGTCAATGAGTTGCAGAAGGCCAATGGAAATATGACATCAGAATTGCTGAAAAAAGTGATGATTGCAGGAAGGAAAGATCGGTTTGATTATTATGAAAAGAGAACGTCAGAGTTTGATAAATTGGATCGTCACGTGATTGCTAAAACATTTGCTTTTGATGATGAAATGGAAGGATTTCATCGGAAACAAATTGTATCGTCATTTTCAAATGAATTTAACGCCAGTGAGTCTAAAGAATTATTTGATAAAGCATTGCTTAATGGAGTTATCAGTATGGATTGTGATAGCTATAAAATCTCTATTCCGTCAATGAAAGATTGGCTATTATCCAATTATTCTTAAAAGTGAAATCAAGAGCATGATGCCGCCGAATTGAGGAAAAACGACTGAAGTCATAGAGATTTTTTTGCACTAATACTTATGTGCGTTTTAAATTACCTTTCAAAGTCAGAGCAGTATCTTTGAATTTTATGCTATACTAGCTTTATTTAACGGCAATGAGAGTCGAATTAAGTATCTATGGTACAGAATACAAATGGGTATAAGATTTTGGATTTACTTCACAAAGGGGATAAAGGAGAAAATAAGCTCTAAAAAAAAGGGATTATATACTTGAGTGCCCAAATTTGACTCCAAAAAAATATATCAAAAAATGGAAAAACCGAACATCCAATCCTGTAAAAACACGATACCAAACCTTACCGAATGAGTTGCCGAATGTGGATCTTGTCTATTTTCTTGGGGGTATGGAGCATAATCAATCCATCTAATCTTCCCATTGAAAAACCTATCCTAGCCACTACCGCCACTCGGCCAATCACTCATTTAATCATTCATGCCAGCGCTACCAAGGCAGACCATAAAGTCTCCGCTGAAACCATCTTACGTTGGCACACCGCCCCGCCACCGCAAGGACGAGGATGGACCATTGGAGGTTATCATTGTTTGGTTTCATTAAACGGGCAAGTGGAACAATTGTATCCATTAGATTCAATCACCAATGGAGCCATGGGAATCAATGACCAAGCCGTGCATGTATGTTATATTGGTGGAGTCGATGAACACCGCCATCCTCAAGACACCCGGACGAAACGTCAAAAAAAGGCCTTAGCAAAATTGGTATGGGTGATGATTGATGAATTTCCGGATATTATTATCGGTGGTCATGATGATATTCGAGCATGGCGAGGTCATCGTCACAAGGCTTGTCCCTCATTTGACACTACTGCTTGGTTGAAAACCATCGGAGTGGATGAAAAACATTTTTTAATACCATAATGAACATTCTATGTTCCCGTATTGTCCATGAACCCCACCCCATTTCATCTCATGACTTAAGGATTTTCAAAAAGAATTTTGTCCGAAATCTTGGGGATTATATCCCTTTGTAACCACTTGACAATTTTTTCTTTGAATACATGCACTCTTTTGACGCTCCATCGTCAAGTTACCAAAAAATAACCAAAAATTAGCATACCTTTTACCAATGAATTGCCTAGTGGCTACAAAAGGATATAAGTTCCAAAAAAAACTAACAGATTTTGGGCTTATGCGGTCGTCTTGATGAATCAGGTGATTAGCTACAGATTTTTATACTTTTGGAGTAATTAAATTTAATGATCATGTTAACAACAAGAGAGCAAGAGATTATTATTGAAGTAATGAAGCCTTATAAACCAATAAAAATTGGTGTATCGAATTATTTTTTAGGCCATGCCCCAGATGAAACGGAAATATTATACGATTTCAAAATGATACCAGGATATATTGAATTTATGGGGTTAATGGAAACATTAGAAGAAAAATTAAATCGAAAAATAGATTTAACTTCGTTTGAATTCATTGATTCGACGATTAAAAATGA
>JAPORT010000029.1:3117-4557 GCA_026710085.1 Flavobacteriaceae bacterium
CAAAAGGAATATCCTAATTTACAATGGTCTAAAATGATTGGAATGCGAAACAACATTTCACATCGGTTTTTCCAAAGTAAACATGAGAATTGTGTGGAAAACGGCAACAGAACAGTTACGTTCTTTAGAAAATGAAGTTAGCCAGTTTGAAAACTTTATCATTTTTTATAGAAAAGGAAGTGATGACCAATCCAAATGGAATAAAGAAGAAACCATTTGATGCATTTAGATATGAAGTTAGACACTGATAGTGTAAATAAATGTGAAAAACAGGTGTTAAGAATAAGAACTCAATGTTTATTAAAGTTTTTAATAATATAAAATCGACAAAAAACTTCTAAAAGGTCTTGTCAATCCCATATAATGAAATCTAATTTGGACTCTATGAATTTCAATGATAGGCTTCCATTTCTTTTTGAAAACCCACTTCATTAAAAGAAAATCTCTCCAAAACTTCATCCAAAAACAACCCCAATGATGGCAAAGCTCACCAGGATGCCGACACCGCTAGAGAATACGATTTAAATCAGTCTAATGCAAGGTAAACATATGAGTCCCTTAAAAAGGAATAAAACAAACTAATGAAACGAGACAAAACATCAGTAAAAAAAGCATCCTTGAAAGAACAAAAAGAATTAGCCAATTATATTAGAGATTTCATAAAGAAAAATGGGGATCCTTATGATGAGGTTCGGTTTGAATTTGATGTCGACGAGCGAAGAGATTGTTGGAATTGGATGAATTTTTTAGGGTTTGTTAATGATTTAGAAGAAGCCATAAAAAACAATAGCTTATATGAGAAAAAGGATTTAGAAGATTTAAGGAATATCACGAATCGTTTTTTTATTCAATATTATCAAGGTGAAAAATGAAGCATTTAAAATCGTATGATGAAGATGAATTTTTAGAGGTGTTAAATTATTACAGACATTGTGTGTCCAAGGCTCCATTAATCGAATCGAGCATCATTAATTTATTGATTGAAAATAGTACCAGAATAGAAGGAAGTACTTTGACGAATAAAGAGATTGAAAATATGTTGGAACATGGGATGACACCAAACAAGCCTGAAAAACATAAAAATATGGTTAGAGATTATTCGGATGCTTTACTGTTTGTCGTGAAACATTATCAAAATAAAATTCCATTGTCGAAATCAATTTTAGAGCTTTTAAACCATTATGTGATGAAAAGAAATGGAGAAGTCAAAAAACTGAAATCAGGAAGACTGATTGACACATCTACAGGAAAAATTAGAGACTATCAAGTGTCTTGGGGGAAATATCAATTCATGCACCATTCTAAGATTGAAAAGAATCTAGAATCAGCTTTGAGTTCAATAAATCATAGGGCTAGGTTGAAACAAAATACGATAGGCTCGTTTGAATTGGCTTTTAAAACGCATTACGATATCATATCGATTCATCCATTTGGTGATGG
>JAPORT010000029.1:4807-11921 GCA_026710085.1 Flavobacteriaceae bacterium
GATATTGGGAAAGGTGGAAAATCAGTTTCATCAAAAAACCCTTCAGGTAAAGAACCACATGGAGAGACTAGAAAATGATATGACATTTTAAAATAAACCAAGTAACAAAAGGCATAAATACAACCGAACATGAATCCTCTACAGCAAGAAGATAGACGATTATCAATGGATAAAAACAAATAGGATTGAACGCGCTTTGCCATATTAATCTACCAGGTAAGATTTTATACCCTAGCAAAAATAATTTTGGTTTCTTTACAGAAGATGATAATTTTGGTTAGATTTGACTCTGAATTCACCAATAGTTACAACTGTTATTACACTACATTGGGATTCAACCATTTACCCAAAGTGCTAGTCGATTGACTTTGATTTTCTAGTGCATCGACTCATATTCAATCCCCATCATTTGAATCTACTTATTGTCAATTTTATAAATCTAATTTAAATCATGAGTAAAAAGTATTTCTATTACTTCTTAGCATTGATTCTTACGTTTAGTGTAACAGATCTTTCAGGTCAACGAAACAAAAAGAAAGATGCCGATAAAGAAGAAGAAAAATGGCCTTTACAAGCCTTTCAATTCCGAAATGTTGGTTCCTCATTCCTCTCAGGAAGGATAGCAGATATTGCCATTAATCCTCATAACGAAAGCCAGTGGTATGTTGCTGTTGGTTCGGGGGGTGTTTGGAAAACGGATAATGCTGGAACAACATGGGCTCCGATTTTTGATGGAGAATCTTCTTATTCCACAGGCTGTGTCACGATTGACCCACATAATCCTTCGGTGATTTGGGTTGGAACGGGTGAAAATGTTGGTGGAAGACACGTGGGTTATGGTGATGGAATCTATCGCAGTGAAGACGGAGGAAAGTCATGGAAAAATATGGGACTGAAAGAATCAGAACATATTTCTAAAATCATTGTCCATCCAGATGATCCAAAAACACTTTGGATAGCAGCCCAGGGTCCACTATGGAAAAAAGGCGGTCAGCGCGGTCTTTATAAGAGTACCGATGGTGGAAAAACCTATCGAAGAGTTTTAGGGAATGATCAATGGACAGGCGTAACCGATGTCATCATAGATCCAAGAAATCCTAATACACTCTATGCCGCAACATGGGATCGTCATCGTACCGTTGCTGCTTACATGGGAGGTGGTCCAGGAACTGGAATCCATCGATCCTATGATGGTGGTGAAACATGGGAAGAATTAACCAATGGACTACCTCAATCCAATATGGGTAAAATGGGCTTGGCTATTTCTTATCAAAAACCCGATGTGATTTATGCTGCCATTGAATTAGACAAGCGTTCGGGGGGTGTTTTTAGATCGGAAGATCAAGGGAGTACTTGGAAAAAAATGTCCAATGCGGTTGCTGGTGGTACTGGGCCTCATTACTATCAGGAACTCTACACCTCACCTCATGAATTCGATCGATTATACTTGATGGATGTCCGAATCCAAACATCTGAAGATGGTGGAAAAACATTTACTCAACTACCCACAGAAAATGTACATAGTGATTTTCATGCCATTGCCTTTAAAAAAGACGATCCAGATTACATTTTAGTAGGAACAGATGCCGGTATCTATGAAACATTTGATGGGGCTAAAAAATGGAAGTATTTTAAGAACATGCCTCTGACACAGTACTATAAAGTAGCCGTCAACGACAAAAAACCTTTTTATCATATTTTTGGTGGAACTCAAGATAATGGTTCTTTAGGAGGGCCTGTGGCTACCAATGAACCTCAAGGAATTTCCAATAAATCATGGTATAAAACTCTTTTTGCAGATGGTCATCAATCGGCTACGGATCCTGAATTCAATGATATTATTTATGCGGAAACGCAACAGGGAGGATTACACAGAATTGACTTAACGACGGGGGAACAGATCTTTGTTCAACCGCAGGCTAGAGAAGGCGAACCCCATGAGCGGTTTAATTGGGATGCTCCCATTTTAGTGAGTCCACACAAAGCTTCAAGATTATATTTTGGATCTTATAGAGTGTGGAAATCTGAAAATAGAGGGGATAGTTGGGAACCTATTTCAGAAGATTTAACTCGGAATGAAGAGCGAGTAACGCTCCCCATCATGGGCAGACAACAAAGCATCGATAATGCTTGGGATTTGTATGCTATGTCAACATACAATACCATCACATCTATTTCTGAATCTCCACAGGTAGAAGGATTGATTTATATTGGAACCGATGATGGAATCATTCAGGTGACTGAGGACGGTGGTGAAAATTGGCGAAAAATAGTGGTGACTGAACTTGGACTTGCCGAAAGAACATTCATTAACGATATCAAAGCAGACTTACATGACCCTAATACCGTTTATGTGGTATTAGATAATCATAAAGAAGGGGATTTGGAACCCTATATTTTTAAAAGTGAAGATCGAGGAAAAACTTGGAAATCAATAAAAAGTAATTTACCTAAAAGAACGCTCCTTTGGAGAGTTGTTCAGGATCATGTTGATCCACAACTATTCTTTTTGGCCACTGAATTTGGTGTTTATACATCCCTTAATGGAGGGGAACGTTGGCAAAAACTACCAGGCACACCAACCATTTCATTTAGAGATATTGTGATTCAAAAAAGAGAAAACGATGTTGTTGCTGCATCTTTTGGAAGAAACTTTTTTGTTCTTGATGATTATAGCGCCCTAAGAGGTTTTACCGAAGAAAATCTATCCAAAAAAGGAAAGCTGTTTAAACCAAGACCAGCCAAATGGTTTGTGCCGATCAGTATTGCAGGAAATACAGGCGGAGATTATTATTGGGATAAAAATCCGGAATATGGTGCCGTATTTACGGTTCATCTTTCTGATGAATACCATACGTTGAAGCAAGAAAGAACCAAACGGGAAAAAGAATTGAATAAAGAAAATAAAGATGTGCCATTTCTAGGTTGGGAACAATTAGATCAAGAAAAAATTGAAAAGGGAGCTCAGGTTATTCTTTCCATAGAAGATGAGAATGGTCATATCATTCGAAAGGTTTCAAAAAACCCTTCAAAAGGATCGACTCGGATTGCATGGGACTTACGTCACAGCAGTACTTTTCCTATCAATGAAAACGCTAGTGGCAGTCAAAGCTGGAATGCTTCTGGCCCATTGGTTCGTCCTGGAACATACGTTGCCAATCTCTACATTTCAGATAATAATGAAGTAACTCAGTTGGACGGACCAATTGAGTTTGAAGTCAAAAGAATTTATCCTGGAGTTTTAGAGGGTATCCATTTTGAGGATTATGAAGCCTTTAGAAAAAGATTGGCTGATCTAGTGACTACTAGTGAAATTATAGAAGATGCATTGGAAATTGCAGAATCTCGTATCAAACAAATGAAAGTCGCTATTGGTCGAACCAATTTAAAACCTGGATCAGAACTTCACGAGACATTACTTTCTCTTGAAAAAAAGTCTAATGAATTCAATCGGCAACTAGAAGGAAGTGCTACCAAAAATGAAATTGGAGAAAAAAATCCAGCAACGATTTCAAATCATATCTCGGTAGCATTTCGGGGTATGCGTGTAACTCATGGCCCTACAGAGCTACATAAACAAAGTTTATCTATTGCAGAAAGTCTGATTGGAAAAGTTAAAGAATCGATTGAACAATTTGTCAATCAAGAAGTTCCTGCATTAGAAGAAGCATTAAAAGAAGCGGGTGCTCCTTATCTAAGGGGGCAAGGATTAGACTAGATTTTGATAATCATAAAAAAGGGGTGATTTCACCCCTTTTTTTGTTTTATGATTGGGGATCATATATTGTTGTAATAACACTAAATTTTCTTGGATATTCAAAGATGAGTTTCATTTTATCGATAAGTTTTAAAGCTTTTGAAATATAATCAATGGATGAAGCGTTGAATTTGACAGACATACAAGACTAAATTTTAGAACAGTCCTATTCTTTGAGAACTTTATAATTTTTATTCACTCAACAGTTCAAACAATTTAATATTCAAAAACAAAGTTTCTCGTCCGATTTTATAAGATTTTAAAATGCCTATGTCTTCTAAACTCTTCAAATATCTAGAAGCTGCATGCCTTTGAACTAATCCTTTATCAACTAAAAATTTTGCTTTACAATAAGGTTGTTCGAATAGCAGATAAATAAAATCTAATGAATAAAGTATGGAAAATAAATTGTTTTCCTTTATCTTATTTTGAGTTTGTTCCATTAATTCTTTGATGTTATTGATCTTTTTAACTGTGTATAATGCTGCTTCTTCAATACTCTTAAGTATGTATAAAATCCAAGGTTCCCATTCTTCATTTTCTGTAACATTCCTTAATCTTTTATAATACTCGTTTTTATTATCAACAATGTATTTGCTCAGATATAGTATTGGCCTATCAAGTAAACCTTTTTCAACTAAGTAAAGGATGTTTATAATTCTTCCAGTTCTACCATTTCCATCAATAAATGGATGAATAGCTTCAAACTGATAATGCATTACTGCTAATCGTACTAATACATCTATCTCCTCTTTATTATGCATGAACTGCTCGAGATTATGAAGTAAATTCCGAATAACATTTTCACCTTCTGGTGGAGCATATATTGTTTTACCGTTACTGACAATTTTGGTGCCTGGAGTGTTTCGTATATCAAAACTATTTTCCTTGATCGTTTGTACTATGCTTACGAATGAATTAGTTATAAGAGGTCTTTTACTCAAACTTTGGTATCCATTCCATAAAGCCTCTCTATATCTTAATACCTCTTTGGTATGTGGATCTATATTGTTTCTCTCAGATGAAAATGCTTTGTAAAGACTATCATGTGTGGTCACTATATTTTCTATTTCCGAACTGTCCTTAGCCTCTTGTAATGTAATTGTATTTATTAGCATTGTTTGATTTGGTATTTCATTCCCTTTTCCTTTTAACTCTGCTAGAGCCCTAGAAGCTAACACTACAGCCTTTAGTACTTCTTTCGTTTCTACTTCTGAAGTAGGAGGTAATAAAGGAATATTGTTGTAAGGAGTTTTTGGGTCATACATGGCCTGTTAATAATTAAAAGTTATGTTTTTCTAAGGGTTACTAGTGAATCGCAAAAATACGTTGTTTTATCATCAAAAAAACTACTTATTTCTGGTATGTGTTGTTTGAAACGACATGTTTTTAGGATGTGTCGTAACATCATCAAAAAAACTACTTATTTCTGGTATATGTTGTTTGAAACGACATGTTTTTAGAACACGTTGATTTTGTTTGAAGAAATCGACATATCCGAGAAACGTGTCGATGGCATCGACATATGATTGAAATGCATTGATTTTGTTCGAGATAATCGACATATGATTGAAATGCGTTGATTTTGTTTGAATGAATCGACATATTATACTACTGATGGATTATGTGGGTCATGAAAATTTTAGAAATTTATAACTCAAAGTAGCTTCTATAACTTTTGACAACATAAGTGTATCAAAGTTCACTGGAAACCTGTCTGGAATTGCGGCAACATGGAAATTTGTGTGTTGATTGGCCATGAATCAACATCAATAATAATCACATCATTTGAATTTTCGTTGAACTTGAAATTCAAATTTTCATAATCTGTATTGGAAACTCCTGAAAGCAACGTTTTTAAATAATCAGCATTGAGAATGAAATAAAACTCATGATCATTCCATTCAAGATTTTGAATGACAACGTTTCGTTGATATATCTCTCTTTTCCCATCAGTTTGGTCGTGGATTAAGTTGATATAGAATCGATTGTTTTGTACACTGAATTGAATCAAGTTTTCTGCAACACTTTGATCCGCAACTGTTTTGTTGTATTTCAAAAGTCTCATGATATCTACTTTTCGAATAGAAAAACCACTTGAGTAGTTTGTATGAAAAACTCTGTTGATATTAGGATATTTGATTTTGAGAACTTCCAATGGAAGCTCTCCTTGAGCACTGCCTTTGATCAAGAGTTTTAAATTGGAGTTTTCTTCTGGAATGATGTCTGTTGTAAAAATGATTTTTTTATTACGAAAGCACATGTCCGCAATCTCTTTTAGGTGTTTTGATGGCACATAAAACTGAAGTTGATGTTCTAAATGAGCATTTTTGTTTTTTGCTCCAAGATCGGAGTTTTGAAATCTACATTTTCCAATAAGATGACCGTTGGTTGCATTAGCTTCTATTTGTCCATTTTGATATACAATCAGCTGAAGATGGTCGTATATTTTGCATTGATGACTCAAATAAAGATAAGAACCAATTAACTCAATGACTTTTTTGATTTTTTGGCTTGAAACTTCTATTGTCCCAACAGATAAGTCTGTACCAATGCTATATGCTAAATTGTAATTAGCAACCTTCACGGTTGGATTTTTACTTTTCATACTTCTTCAAGTTAGGGATATAACAAAACAATGGTAATCATCAAGCAAGAATCATTGATTAAAATGAGAATCATATACCAAGGAGGCCAAAGCACAACTAAAAATAGTTCAATTCAGAGAATGATCATTCTCTTAACTTAGTCGGTATGAGTTCAGAAAAAAGAATTATGGTTTCGGATCGAGGAAGAGCCCATTATTTTCATGGAAGAGAACAAGAAATAGATGCTTTCGAAGATGTTTTAGAATTATCGAAAGAAAACAAAAAAGGTCATTCGATGCTAATACAAGGGGCACCTGGTGTTGGCAAAACGGCTTTATTAAGAGAACTTGAAAAAAGAGGATCAAAACTTGGTTGGACCATTGCCAAAATGGAATTCGAAGCGTTATCGAATGTGAATGAATTACATCATGTTTTGATTGGTGAAAAGGAATATGAAAAAAGATCCCAAGAAGTCAGTGCGAATATCAAAGTAGCGGAAGGTTCGATGCGTTATGATAGGACGGAACGGACGGTTTCAAAAGTTATTAGATCGATCAGTAAACCACTAATCTTGGTTTTAGATGAAGCACAAATGATTTGTGTTGGTCGCGCCATTGAAAGTCCCGAAATAAAAAAAAATAGCTGAATTGTTTGATCAGTTGCATAATATCGAATTAAAACACGGATTAGTTTTTCTAATCGCTGGGTTAAGTGATACACGAAGTATTTTCAAAGAATTTAAAATATCAAGATTTAGTGATGATTGTGT
>JAPORT010000029.1:12169-17640 GCA_026710085.1 Flavobacteriaceae bacterium
AAAAAAAACAATTATTACAATGGACGTTTTGAAGAGTTGGAAGCATTAGAAAGGGCCTCCATATTCAATGCCCTATTTGAAAATGAAGAAAAAGAGAATGTGATTGTTGGATTTAAAGTTAAATCAGATTTTAAAACCAATCCGATGATTGAGCATCCTGAAAAAATGTTTCAAGAAGTGGTTTCTAGAGGGATTATTCAAATCCGTAGAGATGGATTTTATCAAATTCCGATTCCATCGTTAAGGACTTGGATGCTTCAAGAATATGAGAATTATTTAAACATCATGAATGAAAAACCAAGTCAGAAAGTACAACAGTTAATCGCTTCGATTCAATCACTAAAAACAATGAAATCAAATCATCAAGAGACAACAGAATCATGGTCGTGTTTATAAACACTACGTCCAAATGATGAACAAAGAAGTGATTGAATCCATCAAATGACCAAAAGGAAAACTATTTTCGATCGATGGTGATTTGATCGCTGAAGAATGAAATCAATTGGCTCTGTATCCTGATTTCCAAATAATATGCCACTTTAGTGCATAACCCATTTAAATTGATTAATGTTGGTTGGAAAAGAAAAAACGAGGACTTAGGAAGTGGTATATTGAGATAGGAATTTTTCCACTTTTTCTGTCCATGAAATTTCTGCTTCCGTCCATGATTTATTGTTTTCAAATACCTCAATGGAATCTTTTAAATCGTGATGTTTAAAAGTGAGTAATGATTCGGGCGTTATTGAAGGACAACTATTGCTTTGCAAATCAAGTGGAGATTGAAATGGATAATCTTTAAATTTTTCGTTTTTAAGTTTCAATGCTTCAAATAATTCAATTAAGGGCATATCATCTGTTATTCGATCTAAATCATAGATATCTTTTCTATTGGTTCTTTGACTTATGGTTTTCAATTTCAAAACACCGACATCCTTTACAGAGACCATTTTAATTCCATCTAGTATTTCTACATCATTGATTCGTTGAACATTTTGAATTAAATCTACTTTAACTGATTCATTATTGTTTTGAATAAAAAACTGCATGGTCACTTTCCTATCGTTATCACCATTTCTAAGTGTTGCGTCAACAATATTGTGATTAAAACGCCCTTTTAGGGTAGCGTATATCCTTTTAAAATCATCAACCGAATGTGGTTTATTAGAAAACAAATCAATGTCCACTGAAACTCTGTGATAGAATCGTAGGGCTAGGTTGGTTCCTCCAACAAGAGCAAAGGAATCAAAACATTCAAGTTCTTGTAATTCATGAATGGTTTGAACTAAAAAAGGACTGAATGGTTTCACCTTAACTCACCAGGATAAAATTTCTCCAACCCATATCTATTCGCTACTCGAAAGCATGCTTTTTCATCAATGAGTTCTCCAGTAGTTCGTAATGCTTGGACAATATCATTTTTTGAATAGAACCTTTCAAGATTTGATATATTCTCTTCAAAAGAATCTTCATTTCCTAATAGACCTCGAACAATGATAAAATCCTTGTCCCACTCTAAATGGAGTCGACTCATATCAGTATCCCAAAAATATCGTTTAGGAAAAATTTTAGAAAAATCAGGTTGTCTTTTCAATTCGTCCTCAATTCGATGATATTCTCGAATGATAGAGTCTCTTTGGTGTGCATCATTTGAGACAGCATCGGCATACATAATTGTATCGGCTAATCTTTCTTCAGAGCTTTTTAGTTTGAGAGTCCTCATGATGGAATAGGACAGCAAAGTTAATCATTGATGAAGTTTTAAAGTTTTGAGTAAAAGGGTTATTCTACGGAAAATTTATCCTCATAACACTCAAGCTCGAAATACGCTACGGAAGCATACAAATGATCAAAAATGTCTGCCATGATGGCTTCATAATTCACCCAGACTTTATCCGCTGAAAAAGCGTAAATTTCAATGGGAATCCCCTTTGGTGTTTGTGCCAATTGACGGCACATTAAAGTCATCTTGCTGTTGACTTCTTGATGAGCGTCCAAATAATATTGGATGTAATATCGAAATGTTCCAAGATTGGTCAAGTTTCTCCCATTGATCAAGTCATCTGATTTAATCCCAAGTTTTTGATTATGCTCTCGAACATCTTTGTGTCTTTGTTGTATAAAGGCTTCGAAGAGTTTTAATTTTTTAAGTTTTTCAATATCGATGTCGGTTAAAAATTTGACGCTACTGACTTTAATGAGAACAGAACGTTTGATTCTTCGACCATCAGATTCTTCCATCCCTCTCCAGTTCACAAAAGAATCCGATACCAATTTGTATGTTGGAATTGAAGTATAGGTTTTGTCAAAGTTTTGAACAATGACGCTTGAAAGAGTGATTTTTAAAACATTACCATCGGCATTATGGTTTTTCATGGTAATCCAATCTCCAATTCGAACGGTGTCATTAACGGTGATCTGGACACTAGCCACAAAACCTAAAATGGTGTCTTTGAAAATGAATAATAAGACAGCAGAAATAGCACCTAATGCAGCAAATAAGGCCCCTACATTTTTTCCTGTGAGGATTGAAAACAAAGCGATAACCCCAAAGAGCCATAAGAAAATCATGACGATTTGTAAATAGCTATCCAATGGTTTGTCCTTAAATGCAGGGAGTAATTTTAAGTAATCATTTGTGGATTTTAAGAATGATCTAATCGTGTAAAGAACATTGATAATCAATAGTATTTCCAATACACGTGTTACCAATAGATGAAAAGTCGTTTCATCTTCAAAAAGATTAGGTGCTAAGTAGTATAAAAAGAGAATAGGAACGAAATAAGAAACATATCGGGGAAACTTGTTTTTTAACAAAACATCATCAAATTGACTCTTGGTTTTTTTGATGATTCGTTTGAAAATTCCTCGAATAACAGAGTTACTAATTTTGTATAGTATCCAACTAATAACTAAATAAATCACAAAGGTGATGAAGGTGCCTAGAGCAAAACTCCATGAAGGACTCAGTCCATATTCGACAAGTATATCAGTACTGATACTTCGTAAATCAAAATTGTTCATACTCTCAAAATGTTAATTAGGTCAATAAAACTTGCTATTTTCAGTAGGCAAATTTACTCTATTGAAGTTCTTGCTCCTTTCCCATTGAAATGGATTCGTTGGATATTGTCGAAATTATAAAGTTACCCATCAAGAAGTTAAAGGTGCTAGAATGGAATTTTTCGATTAATAAGCTGGGTTGTTCATCAATTCGAAACATGGAGATTATCGTATATCGAATGAATATCCTTATGCTCTAAAATCTGTTTCGAGTATCGATTCAAACCAACTTCTAGCATCGATTGGGCTAATTGTTGTGATGTAATGGAAGTAAATCTGGTGAACGATTGAATCATTCGAATTTTTGAAAATGATGAATGAGAATAAAAGAGCAATCGATAAATGTTACGAGTGAGACCATAGGTATCGTTCACCTCTTTTCTTGGTGTGACCGGATAGATAAAGTTTGGTCTGAATGAATAGAAATGAGATAGTAGTGCCATCAATTGGTTTTCAGCTATTCCTTTGGTCCTTGCAAAAATGAATCTACTTTTTTCTTTTCGATCGGCTCCAGCTCCACTTAAATAACAGAAAGTACAGTTAGGATTGACATTTTTAATGGCCTTTGCAAGGTTCACTGCAAAATCTATGGTGACCTTATAAAATACTTCTTTGTTGGCTTTTCCAGTATAAACGCCTATGCAGTAATAAATCGCATCCAATTCTTTTAGAATCGTTTCAATCGGAGCGTAATCATTAAAATCGGAATGAATAATCTGATGAAGTTTGGAAGGATTGATGTTTAATTCACGTCGAGAAAGGGCATAAACTTTTTGAATCGATGGATGGTTGAGGCTATATTTCAGTATTTCACCACCAACCATGCCTGAAGCACCGAGAATCAATATGGACTTGTTCTTCTTCATGACCATTTTGAGTTGATATCAAACAAGTCTTTGGCTGCAGATCTTATTTGATCTAATACAAATAAAAAGTGCTGTTTTTCTGTCAATGGATTACAGATAGTACTTCTCAAATAACGAACTCCCTTTATTTCTGTTGATGTGATATACGTTTTTCCAGAGGCAATGACTTGATTTCGAATCTCTAATTGTTGCTTATTATTAAATAAATCGGGTCGATAGCGATAATTGATAATATTCGATTGAGGAGGATGGAAGCCCTCAAAATCTTTTGATTGTTCAATCAAATTGTAGAACTCATGTCCTTTATCATAGCACTGTTCAACATATTGCCCCATGGCTTTTTCTCCTTCAATGGCTAATGCCCAGTAGACTTTGGTTCCTAGTGGGGCTTTGGTGCATTCAAGGGTATAAGGCAAAGAGTCCTTTCCCAGGGATTCTTTTTTGTGAAACAAGTAACTTCCCTTTTGTTGTAAGTTTTGTGCTTGGTGTTTGAATTTTTTAAAGAGGATGGCTGTACAAAGTGTTGTGGTTCGCATCATTTTATGGGCATCCCATACAACAGAGTCAGCGAGTTCAATTCCTTTGAGATGGTGTCGGTATTTATCGGTCAACAAAGCTGATGCTCCATGAGCTCCATCCACATGAAACCAAATATCATGCTTTGAACAAAATTCACCGACGCTTTGAATAGGGTCATAGTAGCCAGTACTAGTGGCACATGCATTGGCCACCATGAGCATTACTTTTTGCCCATTTTCAACCACTCGATGATAGATGCTTGCAATTTCTTCGGATTTGATGACTTCGTTATCATCGGTTGGAATAGCAATGTATGCATCACTTCCCAAACCGATGATGGATAGTGCTCTTGATATCGAATAATGGACTGATTCAGGTCCCATGACTACCAAATCTTTTGCGTTCCCCTCTTTCCATGAATCTGGTGAAGTGGCTGCCCTAGCGGCACACAAGACAGTAAGATTAGCAAGGGATCCTCCATGAGTCAAAAATCCAGAAGGCTTGTTTTCATGATCTTTAAAGTCGAGAATGTTTTCATTTTGAATCCATCCGATTTTACTGAGCATCCAATTGATGACAAAGTGCTCAAGAGTCGCTCCAGATTGTCCCATTTCATAAAGCGTTGTGGGATTATTCACCACACCATGAATCATATCAGGGATGCATGACAGAGCATGTGGAATGGAAACTTGATGGCCTACATAATTTGGATTTAAAACTTGAGTCGAATGATGGAGATATGTTTTGATGAACTCAGCGATTTCTTGTTCAGAACCAAACCCTTCGGTTAAATAGCGAGGAGCATCAAGTTTTTGGATTAAATCATTGATGGATTGGTTTTGTAAAACATTTTCTGAACCCGAGTAAGATTCTTCGATGAAGTTCAAAAGTAGATCCGAAGTTTTTTGAATTAAACTTTTTAGTTTCGTTTTATGGTTGAGAGTAATTGCCTGTTCCATTGGGTCGTTTTTTCTGATTCAAAGAGTCAACAAATATCGGAATGTTGTCGATTGAAAAGGTCACGAA
>JAPORT010000129.1 GCA_026710085.1 Flavobacteriaceae bacterium
TTGATTGATATCGACGCCAATTGATTTCATTGATCAAATGTTCTCTTCCAAAAATGATATCAAGCATTACTTTAATGTCATGTTGCATGGTATCATCACAATGATAGAAAAAACTCTCTGTTGGTTTTAAAATACGATGGCATTCAATGACTCTTTTGGCCATATATGCGATACAAGCCACATCACTGTCTTTGGCATAAAATGGCATGTCGATAAAAAGTCATATAATTCTCTGTGAGATGTTTAAACTCTTCTCTCCATTCTTCTTTATAATCTTCCCGATAAAAAATATCTTTAAACGAAGCTCCTGAAGCCGTCGAGCCAAGAGGAGCCGTGAATGATTTGTTTTTGTTGAATGGTGTATCCAAATAAATCATATCGACCGTTTCAGTATCAATGGCAACCAAAACATCAATATTATCTCGACAATAAATTGTTCTGTTTTCTAAATTCATAAGTTTCTTTCAATCATTTTTTCACATTTCTACGATAAAATTCTATGTCATTTAATTGATGATTTTTTATCCCGCATCAACTTTTAATGTGAAGTAATCAAAACGTAATTCCAAAATAATTCCTAACAACAATTCGAATTAATCAACTCAGTAACACTCAATCGAAAAAAATAAAATTAGTTAATCAACCTTCAAGGTATTTAACATTTCCCAGATAGTTGAACGCGGCGCCATATTTAATATGGAGTACACTAGTAAAAATGCTTGTTCATAATACTTGTTCTATGATCTTTATATTTAATAGATGCTAGTTCTGCAAAGTTTTTCAGTTTAGTTTTATCGAATTCATCCATCTTGATATTATTGCTTTTATCAAGCTTGACATCAATCCTATCATAAACGAAATTTGGATTTGATGCTTCAGATTCGTCTATGCCTTTATGCAAAAGATTCATATAATTTTCAACCAATTGAGATTGACTTTGCATAAATAATTCAATAAGTCTTACTCTGTTATTTTTTAGCATCCAATAATACAATCCCCATTTTTTCTTATTTCCAATAATAAATGAAAACCAATTTTCATCTTTTTGATCAGCTTTTTCAATGAAACGCCTATAGCCTGTTCCTATAGACAGAATTTCTAAATCAGAAATATCAAAATTAAAGGCTTTTATTGCTTCAATTAACCCCACAAGCGTTGGGTTATTAACCATAACTCCCCCATCGATAGTCCTACTAGACGAATCTTTATATGTTACAGTATAAGGATCAAAATAGGTAGGGGCTGCCGAGGTAGCTAACGCTACCTGATATGCCGGAATATGACTATCCCTCTGTAAAGAAGGATGATATGGATATTTAACTACACTTGGTTTACCTTCTTCTAAATCATAAATCGGAATACATACATTTGTTTTACAATCATTAATAAGTGGGTCAATCCCATTGTTTATGGCCTTAAATGTGTTTCTTATAAGGGTTTCCAAATAATAATTTTTATGACTCGAACTGAAAATTTGACCTATACAAGATCTCTTTTTACCAAATATCCTCTTGGAATTATCAATGTACAAACCACAGATTTCTTTGGCATTGATTCCTAAAGATAAAGCTAATGCTATTACACCTCCTGTTGAAGTACCCGTTATTAAATTAAAATGCTGATATATTTTAGACTTTCCATCATCTCTAGACTGTAATTCATCTTCAATTAATTCAAGAAATCTTGCTGGGAATATCCCTCTAATACCTCCACCATCAATTGACAATATTTTAAAAATATTCTTAGACATCAGATAACAAAATACTAAAATTCCTTATTGGAATATTCGTCATGTCCACCTCCGTACCACTGACCAGATAAAAGCCATAGTTCATAATAAAATAACCATTCACTTGTCCATGGAATAATGGTGTCAGCAATCGGTTTAAACCCATTCCATTCTTTTTTTGAAGATGAATAAAGACACAATTGCTGCTTTCCCCCATCGTATACATGAGGTAATTTCTCTCGATTTGGAGCTATTTTTAGTCTTTCATTTATCACAAAAACCTTAACCCTTTCGTTCTTTTCATACGTTATTCTAATATCATACTTCAGACTTATTGGACTTGGTTGTAGTTGAAGTTCAATTTGGAAACTGTCCCGTGTTTGCTTTACAATTTTAACATTAGGAAAATCACCTTGGATTTTTTTTAATTGTGCAATAGATGGTAATCCTTTCTTTCTTTTTACATTAGATCTGTGAAACTGGCTACTCATACTGACAATTGCCTTCAAAATTGTGATTTAAAATTGGTTTTCCAGTAACTCCTAAAATACCCGTTCCAACTTGCATTTTTCCTTTCCCTAATTCCCTTAAACCCCTTTTTTCATCACCATACTCAGCAAACGTTTTTTGAACAACTTCACGACCATACTGCTTTGCTAAAGTTTTGTTTAATACATGAAAGCCTTTGCCCTTAAAAGATTTAAGAGTATTGGCATCTTCTTCTAGTCTGTCTAACCAGGCATAGAAATGCTCCTCTTTTTCACGTACTTCTAGCCATTTATCCGCAAAATTCTCCTCTTGATTAACTGGATTACTAATCCATTTTTCATCTTTGCCAGTTTTATGGTTGCGTTTTATCTCAATTCTATATCTCATCTCACCTACTACATATTGAAAAGTGTCATAAATGTTATCACTCCCATTATACGCACTAGCAGCTAGAGTTGTAATAATCATTGAAATTGGTTTATTGTCTGAATTATATTCTCCTGAGGAAAACATAATGTCTCGATGTCTTTTCAGAAGTTGTACAATTCTTTGAAGCGGCAACTTATTCTCTTCATACCGTCTAAGGGGATCAATTGTTTTCTTTAAATAAATCTTTCGGTTATCAAGTGAAATTGCTCTTTGAAAGAACCATTTTGCATATCCGAAGGGATTGCTTTTGAGCCAATGATTTGAATCCGTCTCTGATTGGTATAATTCATGTTCTTTATCCGTTATTCTTACTGCAAGTTTATCAACATTTAATTCACTAGCACTAGAAAACTCTTCATCCAATAATTCATTAAGGTTATTATCAGCCAACGATGGCAGAATATCCATATGGAAATTTGATTCTTCCGCATAAACCAAAGTCCAACATCTTCTCCCTCCATCTTGATCTTTCAGCATTTTCTGATACTTTTTGCACTGTTTCAATCTATCACCAACAGCCTCTTTGAGATGTTTTTGAGTCCAATTACTTGGTTTTCTTTCAAGCTTACAAACAAAATCTACATCAATTTCATCATTATCATTTATAGGTCTTGTAATAGTTCCCAAATTGAAAGAACCTTGAGGAATAATTCTTGGACTAAATCGATAAAGCGGAGAATCATCTTTTGATAACCAATCTCCTACTGCCTCGTATCTTTTAATAGCAGCTTCATGTTGACTCCTTGAAATATCAATATTCTCTCCAAGTAAATCTAAAATCTCAGTCATTTGCACTTTAAAATCTTTACTCATAATTTTTTTAAAATATTATATTGTCAATTATTGATCCGTTTGCATAATGCGACACATTGTCATATTTTGATGATTATAAGGTTTAAGAAAAAAGTGTTCTACAATGTATTTACTGAAACACATTTAATCTGAAATGAAAATACTTTACACATATCTAATAAGTCTGTAACAATTAATAAACTATGCATTAATGATAATTACTATTTTAGTAATGGATAAATTTATCCATTACTATTTCTTGTAAAAATGAGATTTTCAGGACATGATACATTTCATTGTAAAGAGCAATGGCTTTTGAAAGGATTAGAATTAATTGGTAATCAAGATAGTACGTCCCCTTTCCGAAATGAAAACGCCATTTACAAGCTTGGGGTTGGGAAAAACATGGTTCGATCTATTCACTATTGGTTACGTTCTTTCGACCTCATTGATGAGCAAAACAAGTTTACTGAATATAGTAAATACCTGTTTTTGGGTCACAAATACAAATACGATTGTTATTTAGAGAATCCCTCTAGTCTCTTTCTATTACAGTTTTTGTTAGCCACGAAAAGATTCGCCTCAATTTATTCTCTAATATTCCTCGAATATTTTAAGGATAAAGTCAACATGGAGTTTTCTGAAATTCAAATTATGAATTTTATCAAGAGAATTCTTTCTGAAAAACAAATCGAAAAATTCAATGAAAACACAATTAAATCTGATTTTAAAGTGTTTATTAGAACCTATGTCTCACCAAAAAAAAACTTCAAAACGATTGAAGATGATTTTAGTGCCCCTTTGCTAAGTCTTAAACTAATTTCGGACACAGGAAGAAAGAATGAGTTAAATCAGCCTGTGTACAAAATCAACAAAAGGGTTAGGTTGGAATTATCTGAACACATTCTGGCGTTTTGTATTCTCGACTATTTCAAAGGGATGAATACAATAGACTTTACAGATATTTCCTCTAAAATTGGTAGTGTCCTATGTTTAAATATTGAAGGTTTAGAAGAAATTATAGGTAGGCTATGTTCAAATGATAAAAGGTTCATATTTAAAAATGATACAGGTATCAAACAGCTTCAAGTGAAGGACAATAGTTTATTCATGAAAGAAGATATGCTCAAAGAAGTGTACGAAAATGGATAACATATCTACAAATATTCTTAGAGATTCTGGAAAAGATATTGATTTTATAGCAACACCTAATTCTAAGGAAATATTTGAACGAATCTTTTCAAATGATGGGACTAAGTCATTTAATTTAATCGGAAATTACGGTACGGGAAAATCAACTTTTTTATGGGCTTGTGAAAAAACTCTTTTAGAAAAAGTAAATCTATTTGGAGTAGAAGATCTTAAAATCTTCAATAATCATTATACATTCATCAAGATCATAGGAGAAGAGGAGTCTCTTTTAAGACTGTTTTCTACTTCCTTAAATATCAAAGGAAGAGTTAACACCAAACGATTAATTGAAATTCTTGAGAAAAAAAATGAGATTGGTTCGAAGCTTGTCATCTTCATCGATGAGCTTGGTAAAGTTCTTGAGCATATTTCCAAACATCATTTAACTCGTGAACTTTATTTTCTACAACAACTTGCTGAATGGGTCAATGGGAAAAATGATAATGTTTATCTAGTTACAACACTACATCAAAATTTTTTGTCATATAATTTGGACAACTCTTTAATTCAAAAACAGGAGTGGGGTAAAATAAAAGGTAGGTATCGAGACATTGTATTTAATGAACCTATCGAACAATTATTATTTTTTGTCAGTAACAAAATGAATTGTTATAGGCCTTCTGAAGATGAAAGAATTAACTTAAATAAAATACTCAGGTTAACAAATGAATCTAAATTAATCAGTTTTAATAAAATCTTATCGGTTGAACTAGTTGAAAGCCTTTATCCATTAGATTGGTTGAGTGCTAATATACTAGTACAATCTCTCCAAAAATATGGGCAAAATGAGCGCTCTCTTTTTACATTTATTAATGAAACTTCAAAAGTCTCCATTTCAAACAATTCCAATAGAATATTTAATGTTTCTAAGGTATATGACTACCTAATTACAAGTCTTTCAACTGAAATTAACAATCCCTATAATTCCCATAAAGCTCAGTGGTTGTCAGCATTTCGATGTCTTGAACGATCTGAATTGATTTTTAGAGAAGACTTTGAATTAGCTACTAAAATCATTAAATCCATTTTATTAATCAATCTTTTTTCAAAAACAGGAGGATTGCTTGATAATGGATTTTTACAAGACTATTTCCTTCTAACAGGGGGGGGGGGCGTTCGATCAGTATTAGAAAAATTACAAAAAAGTGGAATTATTAGATTTTACAATCACAGTAATAAACTTAATTTTTTAGAAGGAACAGATATTGATATCGAACAAGAGTTGATAACTGTTGGAAAGGAGTTAAACACTTCAGTAAATATCCCTAAACATTTAAACGAGTTTGTTGACCTTGAAGTTGTTTACGTGAAAAAACACTCCTACGAACGAGGGACAAAACGCTTTTTTGAATATCGTATTATAGAATCCCTTGAGATGACATTTAATGATATTGAAGGGATTGATGGTTACATAAATATTGTGGCTTTTGATGTGAAGTCAGATGAATTGATTGAACTGAGTAATCAATCCCTTCAAAATATTTTTGTTTCAATTAAAAACACAGAGACTATTGAATTAAATATCAACAGAATACTCAGATATAACCTCCTTTTAGAAAAACATTCTGATGACAAAAATGCTATAGATCTCATCAAGCAAGAAAAACGCTACTGTTTAGAAATTCTAAAACAAGAAACTGGAGAAAATCTATTTGAAAATGGAAATGAGTGGATTATAAATCGAAAAGTAGTTGAAATTTTATCTGCAAAATCCCTATATCGTAATCTTTCAGATTTATGTGATTTTATATATCCTAAGACTCCAGTTTTTGACAATGAACTTATAAACAGAAATGTACTAAGTCCACCCATAATTACTGCTAGAAAGAAATTAATTCATCAAGTACTAGAAAATAGATCACAAAAGGACTTGAACTATCCTAAGGATAAGTTCCCTCCTGATAAGGCAATTTATGTTTCATTATTGAGAGAAACTGGAATTCACTCCTTCAATAAAAATCAAAATATTTACGAGCTAAAAGAGCCCCCACCAAAATCGAATCTCATTAAAATTTGGACTGAATGTAATCAGTTTTTAGAATCCGCTATTTCTTCCAAAAAACCAATTTCTGATTTATTTAAAAAACTTTTATCTACACCTTTCAAATTAAAAAAAGGGTTTGTTAGTTATTATATTCCAGTATTCTTAATTGTAAAAAAAGAAGATTATGCCCTTTTTTATAGAGGTAATCAGTTTATTCCTTTTCTTTCTTCAGACAGTTTAGATCTGATTATTAAGAATCCCAAAGATTTTTTTATCAAAACGTACAATGTTAAAGGATTAAATCTCAATTTACTTGAAAGTTATAAAGATCTTGTAGGAGTTACAGGCGAGAAACCTACGCAATCGACTTTCATTACAATCTATGGGAATTTTCTAAAATTTATTCGAGGGCTAGACAAGTACACTCTCAACACATCCAAAATAAGCACAACAACTCAAAACTTAAGATCGGCTATACTAGACTCTTCGGACCCTGAAACATCATTGTTTGATTTAATTCCAAATGCATTAGGATATGGTAACATTCTAGACAATCCCGATGAAGAAAAACTTATTAGTTTCACCCAAGATATTCAGAATTCAATCAATGAATTAAGGTCTACCTATAGCGAGTTACTCAATCGAATTGAAGGATATCTGATAAAAGCTTTTAATCTCAAAGGAAATTCGATTGAAGAATATAAAAAAGAACTCCTTGATCAACTAGAGAGCATAGATATAGATGAATTAATTCCTTCTCAAAAGGTCTTTTATAATCGCTTAACCTCAGGGTTAGATGATAGGGATAGTTACCTTAAATCTGTATCTGATGCTATCATCGGTTATCCCGTTGAAGAATTAAAAGACCATGATGAATCCATTTTAAAAGACAGACTAATTTCAAATGCAGAAGGTCTTTTAAAAGCAACCAATTCTCAGTCATTCAACAGAAAGTCCAAGGGAAATAAACTTTTACAATTTAAATTTTACAACTCTGATGGATCAATCGTCGATGAGAAAATTATTATCAAATCACAAGTAAAAAACAAAAGGCATTTGGATACCTTAAACAAAGGGCTTAATGGATTAAAAATTGAAAAGAAAAAAGAGATTCTCATGGAATTATACTCGAGTCTTGTAAGCGATGAAAATAATGAGTAACATCAATCACGTACTTGGAATATCTGGAGGAAAAGATAGTGCAGCTCTTGCAATATACATGAGCAATAAATATCCAAGCCTTGACATTAATTTTTATACATGTGATACGGGAAAAGAACTTAAAGAAACCTATGATTTAATTGATCGATTAAACTCCGTGCTTGGAAGACCTATCACTCTATTTAAATCGGTTGACCAAGAAAATACACCTATCGACAATCCTTTTGATCATTTTTTAGCCACTTCTGGAGGATTTTTACCTTCACCTATGGCAAGATGGTGCACAAAAAAAATGAAACTAGAACCTTTTGAAAAACAAATTGGGGATTCTCCGACTATTTCGTATGTTGGAATTCGAGGGGATGAAAATAGAGAGGGATATATTTCCAAGAGAGATAATATTCAAACCATATTTCCTTTTCGAAAAAATATTTGGAGTGAAGATGTTATTTCCAAGTTCATTGCTAATGATAACATTCCATCCTTAATTGAACACTACAAATTGACTAGCAAGTATATGTCAAGAGATATCATAGAAAAAATCAGTACTCCAGTTTCATTTAGTTATACTAAAAGTCAAAAGGTTGAAAGTCTATTGAATCACAATGTGAAACTTTTTAATAAAGTTGTTTTTGAATATCTTAAAACGACCAATTATCCAATCGGCAAACTTGATTATTTTCCCCTCATAGAGAATGATGAAATAATAATACTAGAAGACGTGTTTGATATTCTAGAAAGTTCTGGAGTTGGTATTCCTGCATACTATCTCCCTATTGAATTTGAAGTCGAAATAGATGGTAAAATCGAAAAAGGAACCTATTCTCGCACAAGATCTGGTTGTTTTTTCTGTTTTTTTCAACAAAATATTGAGTGGGTATGGCTTTTAGAACAGCACCCCAATCTGTTTAACCAAGCCATGAAGTATGAAAAGGAAGGTTATACATGGACTTTAGAACCGCTTGCTGAATTGAAGAAGCCTGAGAGAGTTAAAGAAATAAAAAAAGAGTTTATTCTTCGGATGAAACGTGAAGAAGAGAAAAAGAAAAAACTAGTGAATTGGCAAGACGAAATACTTAATGCCGAGGGTGAAGGATGTGCTAGTTGTTTCATTTAGTTTTTTCTCAGTTTGAGTCGAACTCAAATTGAACAAAAATTGACCACTAATTTCCTTTGTAAAACAATACTTGAGAGTGTCTTGGTGTTTCCCAGATAAAGTCTTTATCAAAAAAACAAATCCATTCATACAATATATTCACTACTTTCTTTTGTTTCAATTCCCAAGAGATTGGTGTTGGTACGGTGGTAGTATTTTCAGAAATCCATTTAACAACCTGACCATATCCCATTGATTTTCTTTGGTTACTGATAACTTGATTTTTAAGTTTTTTAATAAAGGGATGAGAATTAAATACGGAGGACAATTGTGAGTAAAATTTTTCTTTAGATGAGTTTATGTCAAGTCCATAAGTGACCATATCATGAGCGACGCATTTTTTATCCAAATCATTGATAATATCAATATTTATAACAGATTCATAGAGGTCTGAAATATTTAAAAACATTGGCAATTCACTAATAAGGAAGTAGTCTTTTTCACTTTTTGCTGTTT
This sequence comes from Flavobacteriaceae bacterium, assembly GCA_026710085.1. Classification (GTDB taxonomy): domain Bacteria; phylum Bacteroidota; class Bacteroidia; order Flavobacteriales; family Flavobacteriaceae; genus Bin25. Next base: position 9,388 of record JAPORT010000129.1, read on the forward strand.
CCATTTCTATTTTATCATAAACAAGTTCCTCGTCATATTCTTCCAAACTCTGAACTAAATCTTGGATTTTTTGAAAAAACTCCTCTGAGACATATTCACTTTGAGAGATTATCTTGTCAAGATACAATGTATCAACAAAACTTATTTTTTCAAGTTTAGAATTAAGTTCAAGATTATAATTATTCCCATGCTCTCCTATTCCTCTTGCTGATATATTCGCAGAGCCAAAGAAAATTTCATTTCGTTCATTTTGCAAACATTTCAGATGAATTCTTGTATTTCGAAAAAGAGCAATATTCTTTTCTTGGCAATAATGATATAATTCAAGGTCTGAAGATTTTTTGTGCAAATCCTTTATTTCCCATCTAACTACAATTCTAGAGATTTTATCCTCTCTGTTAAGTGACTTTAGTTGTTGAACTTTTATATAGGCCGAATAAAGTGTGATCTCAGTTGAATCAGAAATAAACTTTTGGGCTCCTTCAAAAAGGTTTTCACCACTTTTAAAAAGCATTTTATTCTTCTAACTCTTCATTTTCATCATCATCTTCCTCCTTTTCGAGCTTTTCTCTCCAATACTCTACATCAACGTGTACATATCCATCAGAAATAAAATTTTGTAATCTATCACTGATTTTTCTCAAATATTGCTTTAGAATCCCCTCGTGATTTGAGTTGTCACTAGTCATCGCAACCATTTCATAAGCATATGAACATATTAACATTTCAATTGCACTCGTAAAAACGTTTAAAGTTTTGTTCTCTTTTAATGGTTCAATGATATTCTTGTAGAAAAGATGTTCTGTATTTATAAATGTTACTGTTTTACCACGAACAGTAGTTATATCGAATAAATTTCCGGTGTTATCTGAATTGTATAAGACAACCGTTTTGTGAAGCCCTTTCGCGAATTTTTCAACCTGTTCTGAAATAGATTCTATAGAAATAGACATATATCTCTTCTTAAAAAACTTTACAAAATCTTCTTTTTCGGGTTCTGTCCACTCTCTTCCACTGGGCAAAACTCTGAAGACGGCAGGTTCAACTTCTGGCATCTCTTCTTTTTCACCAGTTTCTATTTCTTTCAAAGCGGCATTATGCTCTCTTATAAATTCTCTTGAATACCCCCTTAAAAGCTTCCTTATTTGTTTAATACATGCTTTTATATCTTCAGATATTTTGTGAAAAAGAATAAGTTGTTGCTCATTTTCTCTAAGATCTTCAGAACGTTCAATGTCAGCTATACCAGCTATTTCACCATTATTTACCAATCTGTATGCAATATTTTGTTTTTGATAATCTAGTCCAATCAACTTATCTAAATCACTATCAAAGTGTATTTCTATTGTCCAAAATCTTTCCTTTTCAGTAGTTAAACTATATAATCCGTAGCTGCCACAGTCTATTTCTCTATCATTTCTTATAAACGAAATATTCCCTCCATTAAAATGAGGTGTTCCAACCATTTTATTTCTTATTTCTTGACCTAATCGTGTCTTGCCTCCTGATCGTATTCCTGGATGTGCAATACTTTTATTAGCAAAGGAAGCTCGAATGGTATAGGTATATTTCTTTCTATTAATCAGTACAACTTGCTTAACATTCCAATAATTATCAAATTTCTGAAAAAGGGGTAAAATGGTCTCATTTTGTTCACAGCCTTTTATAAACTTTTTATAATGATACTTGGTGTTAAAGTTTTCTTTATCCTCTAGTCCATGACTTGATAGATAATTCTTGGCATTATTTTTATCAGTTGTTGCTAATTCCCATACTAGATCAGTAATTTGAGAACGTGATTCTTTTAAAAATAAAGGGTCATATGGCAATGTTTTCTTATTCTTTATATCAAAGTCTTTATTTTCTGAAATTTTCGAACTAAACGTAATACTTACATTATCTAAAGCATATCTATAAATTCTACCGATAAGCTTCTGAGTTCTATCTATAACAGTTTCAGATTTACGAGCCCCAATATTTCTGATTTTTGACCATCTAACTATTGTACTATTCTTTTGAACATCAATGTATAGATTTTGTTTTTTAAAATTTGGGGTTTTAACTATAGAATCATCATAACCAGGTTCCCCTCTACGTGCTTGATCATCAAGGTCCAAAAAAACATAATTCCATTTTCCTGTTGAATCTTTTGAATATACTTCAACTCGACGCCCAACAAAAATTGAAGAGTTTGGAAGTCCAACACCGAACGCACCTATACGACTTTTAGATGCTCCCTCTCCATCTGAAAACTTTAAACATCCATTAATTTTTATATCATCCATCCCGTTTCCATCATCTATGAAAAAGACATCTGAAATAAATTTAGAGTATCTTCCTCCTTCTCTTGTATTCTCCTCTATTAAAACTATTTCAATATTTTTTGCTTTTGCATCAATGGAATTATCAATGATTTCTGCTATTGCATACGTAGGACTTTTATATCCTGAACTGACAAGTTTTTCAATAAATCTGTTTCCATATAAATTATTCATGAATTTTTATTTTTAATTATTTAATGCTTCTCCTTCTAGAATTTTGAAATTTTCTAGTTTATTCTTATTGTCTTTTGTAAGGTAAACTGTGTTGATTTTGTTCCCTCCATTTTTAGGACCTCTCATTGCTCTTCCTAAAATTTGCAAACATGAAGTGATGGAATCAATTTCTGACAACACCATAATCGAATTTAAACCTGGAACATCTATTCCTGTTGACAAAATTCGTTCATTAACAAGTACGCACAGATCATGATCTTTATCTCCAAGTTGTTCTATGTATTCTTTACGATTTGCCATAGGTGTTTCACCAACAATAAGTTTATTTTCAATTCCTTTTGATCTTAAGTATAGACTAAGAGCAATTGCATGGGATTTAGATTCTGCAAAAATGATTGTGTTTTGTTTTTTTTCAATTACATTTTCACAAGCATTTTTCACGGATTCATGTAAGTCTTTATAATAGCCCGACATATCATCTTTTTTACTTTTTTTATTCTCAATCGCTTGATTCAAAACATGAAAATTTAGAATTGATAAATATTTTCTTTTTTGTAGATATTCAATCGGACTATCAACCTCTTTGTAGCTTTCATCTTTCAACCTCAAATAATGGTTGAACATTCCTCGTAAAGATGAGAAGTCATCATCTTCAGACCTTAGCGGTGTAGCCGTAAGTCCAATAATTTTTGCATTATCGTTATTGTCTTTATAAAATTTAAAGACCTTTCGATATTCCTCTGCACCAGTAAAATGTGCTTCATCTATAAATAAATAATCAACATTTGAGATATAATTTATATCCTCTTTTTCTCGTCTTATTAACCTTTTAGTCAAAAGTTGGAAAGTGGCAAAAGTTATTTTACTAACTTTTTCTTCATTTAGTTTATTGAATCTATTAAAGTATCGTTGAGCCATTATCATTCTATCCCCCTTTTGTTTCCATAGCTTCTGAAAACTTTCTAGACTCTGTTCAGCTAACTCTACCGAATTAACAAGCCAACAAATATTCAAAGGGGTTTTTGCATAATGAAGTCTAAATAAGTCCACAATTGTTTCCATTGCTAAAACGGTTTTACCAGATCCAGTAGGCATTGTTAATAAAGATTTATTTGTATCGTAATTGACTGGAGCCATCAAATGACTTGTAAGGTCTTTTTTAAGCCGTAATTGATAAGGGTGCGGAAAAGCAAGTGTACCATTACATTTACCATAAATTGGAGTGACATATCCCCAAGATTTTCGAGAGTCCTGTACTTCTATTCTTCTGTACTCTTCTTCTATATGAAAATCCTCCATAAATTGATTGACATTTTTTTTATAAAATTTAATGGCTTCATCAAAAATATTAGTTGAATTCTCTCCAAACCCAAGACTCTGAAGATCCTCTTCATCTATATATTCAATTAGTAATTCTCTATTTCGAGATTTGTTTACTAACATAATACCCGCGTGAAGAGCTACCGCTTCATTTAGAATGTCTGATGGAAGAGCATCGTCATCGGAATTAACAAAAGAATATCTTATGATTTTTGTCGCTTCAGAACCTAAAATTTGAGCCTTAACACCATTTGGAAGTCTTTTAATAAGATTAATCAATCCCATAGATTATTTTCAATTCGATAATTTATATTCTCAACAAGAAGATTTACATCTGGTGAGCCAATTCGATGTTTTTCTTGGATCAGAATTTTCATAACCCTACTTTTTAACGTCAATTCAGAATCGTTTGTGACATTTAGGTTGTCTTTTTTATTTAAAATTTCCATGAGATACCTTGAGTAATCAAATTGATATTTGAATAAAGCCGACAGTTTTTTATTTAAGTCACTTCTAAGTTTTTCCCTAGCCCTCAGACCTAAAGTGTCAATATAATTGTTGTCACTATTAAATATATCTAAATTTTCTAATAGACTTGAAAGAGTGTATTTTTCTGAATCGCATTTTTGCATAACATAGAATAGAATTAAAACTTCATCTATGGGTTTAACCTTTAGTAAATGAGGGAGAAATTTGGCACCTCCGATTAGCCAAAATCTTTCGTTTACAAAAGAAAAAGAAAAATTATGTTCTTCTCCCTTCTCACGTAAGAATTGAATTTCTTCTCGCGTGATTATTCCGTCATCAAATATGATATGAATCAGATTATCTAAATATGGATTGTTTTTTGCTAAATTTTTTTCAGCTTCTGTTATAATGTCTTCTGAATATCCGAATTCTCTCGCTTTAAGTTTAAGAAAAGTTTCTTCACATACCGTTATTCTGTTATCCTTGACTACAGATTTTATAAGGTAGTCTATTTTTTCAATCCCAGTTGAAGTTTGAAACAAATAATTTTTAAAAAATCTTTTAATGGAATCGAAAATATCTAAAGAATCCAGGTCTCCCAAGATGGATTCAATTTTATTTTTTACATGATTTAGAGAGTTTTTCGCAGATGAAATTCCTCTCCAACTGTACGTAAAGTAATACCGATCGTACGATACTTTATCTTTTAAATGTCTATGAATAACCTTGTTTATTTGGCTCTTAGTCATTCTTTCCTGATGCTCATATCTTAAGATTTTACTTATATCTCTCGTGGAAATTGGCAACTTACTTTTTCGTATTATTTTTTCAATCAATTTAACAGATTTATCAATGTTCGAATTAACAATTGATTTATTATCAGATATTTCATTTAAAACATAGTCAATATGACTTGATTTGAGAAGTATTCCATATTCCTCATGTATAATTCTTTTTATTTCTCCATAGGATGCGTAGGTGTCCTTCAGTTGAAAAATTCTTTTTTTATAATTTCTACTAGCCATATTTTATAAAGAGATGCGTATTACTTTTTTAGGATTAATTCCTGAAATTGCTTCTAAGACATGAGATTCTTGAATAATTTTTGCACTACAAGCACTTCCTATTGATGCTGAGAAACGGGTTTTATTTCTTAAAAGGTATTCTTCATTTTCATAATTAAAAAGAGTCATACTTATAATATTGGGGACTTTATTTACACTTGTAAAATTCTCTTTTCCATCTTTTCCAATTAAATCATTGATGATAAATGATTTTTCTTTTTTGTAGTTTTTAATATTCGTTGTCATTTCATTGACTAATATGTCTGCTACTTTGCCAAATCCAACAATCCCAGGTACATTATAAGTCCCCCCCCTTTGGCCATCTTCCTGTCCACCTCCATGAATCAAAGGAGTTAATCTACTTGGATATTTGATGTATAGTGCTCCAACTCCTTTTGGTCCATTTATTTTATGTGAATTAAAACATAAATAGTCGACATCTAAATCAACAACATTGACTTTTAATTTACCAATTGCTTGTGTTGCATCTGAAAAAACAGGAATTTTTTTTGATTTCGCTAGTGAAATTACTTCAGAAACAGGTTGAACAACACCAGTTTCATTATTGACTAACATAACACATACCAAAAATGTCTTATCTGTAAGAGATTTTGATAGGATTTCAAGATCAATTACTCCGTTTTTATCGACTCCTACTTTTGTCACCTCACATCCAATAGAATTTAAATAGTTAGCAGTTTCAATTACTGCCTTATGTTCTATGGAAGATATAACAAGATGGTTTTTTCCGCTTTGAATGGAAGAAAAAAATAAGGCCTTCAACACATGATTTATCCCCTCTGTGGAACCACTGTTGAATATTATTTGGTTAGGTATAGATCCTATTAATTCAGAAATTCTTTCCCTAGATTTTTTGATTGCTTTTTGGGGTTCTAAAGAATGATGGTTTTTTGATGAAGGATTGCCGAAGTGGGTTTTAAAGTATGGCTTCATTTCCTCATAAACCCTATCATCTATAGGTGTTGTAGAAGCATTGTCCAGGTACAGGGGACCATTATCAGAAATTTTTGACCACATACAACATAATCTAATTCACTATGCAATATCCCACTTCTCAATAATCAATTTAAATCCAGAGGCTATCTTTCAATACGATATGACTTTGTATTATTGGTAACCACTACAAAACTACCATCTTTAAGTTCAAAAACCCTTTTAGCGACTGTTCCAATTGGTAAATCAAAATTTTCAAAAGAATTAAAAGTCTTTGTTTCCGAATCATAATCCAACAATCGACCTCCTGGATTGGCCAAAAGAGGCCCCAATTCTTGAACAAAACTTTTGGAATTACCAACATAGGTCAAATCTCCATTTTCTGAATCGATAATGATGTCCTCAATGGTACTCCTTTGTGCCATTTCAGGTAATGGTTCGCCTTGGAAACCATCCCCTTGATGATAATAAATCATGGACCTTAATTCTTTGAGGTACTTAATTTCCATGACTTGGTCGATGTCTTTATCCAAAATGGCTTCAGCATCTTTGAATTTTGAAAAGGCGAGATAGGAAGGAAAATCTTTTTTGATTCTTGG
>JAPORT010000055.1 GCA_026710085.1 Flavobacteriaceae bacterium
TGGTCGAGTTTTGTTCCTTGGGGACACCCCGAGGCGGCATCGGTGGTCCATTGTTTGAAGCGATGATGCTCTGCTGGTGTGGCGGTCAGTGTGATGGGATCGCCGAGATTGTTTTCTTGGTTGGTGAGGCCGGAAATGGTTCCTCCTGGAGAGGCGGTGGCAGTGATGCGATAGACGCTTTTTTCGAGGACGGCTTGAATCGCACAATCTTGCGTGGCGGTGAAGGTGATGGTGGTGTCTTCCCGGCTGAACGCACCACAATCGCCGCTCCATTCTTTGAGTTGGTAGCCTTCGTCCAGGGTCAGGTCAATGATCACGGATCGCCCATGTTCGACGATCTTGGTAGGTGAGATGGTGCATCCTTGGGAGGCTTTGGGGGTGATGATGTAGGTCTTTTTTTGAAGTACGGCCTGAATCTGGCAATCTTGGGTGGCCTCAAAACGGATGCTCGCCTCATCACGACTGAAATCACCGCAATCGCCTGACCATTCTTGGAGTTGGTAACCTTCATCGATGGTGACCGTAATCGTCACTTCTCGACCATGTTCCACCGTTTGGGTTTCGGTGATGTGGCCTCCTTCCGAAACCAACGTAGTGATGGTGCGTGAAGCTTTCGCAAAAATGGCTTCCAAAACACAGTGACCCTCGACGGTAAAGGATAAGATGGGATTGGTAGGGCTCTCTACATCAGGACAACCTGAAGAGGCATCGGTGGTCCATGTAGAAAAAACATGATTTTCTTCCACTTCGGCGGTCAATGTAACGGTTTCTCCTTTGGTCTTTTCCCCGTCTGATAGACCACGAATCCAACCACCTAGAGAAGCCTTGGCCGTGATGATATAGGACATCTTCTCAACAACCGCCGTGACCTGACAATCCTTGATGACTTCAAAACCAATCGTGGTATCAGTGGACCTAAAATCACCACAATCACCCCTCCATTCTTTTAACGTATAGTCTTCTTCTAATATAATGGCAATCGATACGAACTGCCCATGGTCGACGGTTTGTGTTGGCGTAATGGTACCTCCCTCCTTGGCAATCGATGTGGTGACGGTTCTTGGAATCAGACCAAAAACCGCTTGAAGACGACAAGGCCCTTGCACGATAAAACGAAGCGTTGGTGTTTTTAAGTTCTCGATGTTCGGACAACGATGGTTCTCCGACGTTTCCACTGTCCAATGAGTGAATTGAAAGTTTTCGTCAGAAACGGCCATCAAAGTGATGCCTTGTCCTTGTGTATAAGCCTTTTGTTCAGGTCCTTTGACAGAGCCACCTGTGGTACTAGTGGCCATGATATCATACCTGATTTTTTCAAAAACAGCCGAAATCAAACAATGATTCGTGACTTCAAAACTTACGTTGGCATCATGGCTACGGATGGGACAATCCCCCGTCCATTCCTTGAATTGATAATGGGCTTGGGGGGTGGCCGTGATGGACGCCGTTTGGCCATTGGCGATGGATTGCGTGGGAGTGATGGTGCCACCTACACTCGAGGCTGTGGCGACGGTATAAAAAAGGGGAGGGGTAGAGACCATGGACATCGGGTCGTCCCCACAAGAAAAGCAAAGCACCAAAAACAAAGAGGTGGCCCACGAGAGGCGACCAAAGAAGCATCGGTTCATTTAGTTTTTTTTTGGCTAATAAGCCAAAGTGTTTTTACAAAGATAATCATTTCAATTACCCCCCCCCTTTTTTTAAACTTTTTTCAAAAAAAAGTTCTTTTCTTTGATTTTTTTTTCGAGGTTCCTCCAAGTTGTCGAAGCAGATCAACCATTACATGGTGATAGCATACCAAGATGAGAAAACCTCTCACGATGATCCCTTGACATTGAAAAAGCATGGAAAACGCAATAGGATTAGTTTGGGAATGATACGTCTGAGACCTTTGAATAATGGAAATCAAAAAAATGGGGTGTGAAAAGGAATTTATTTTTTCTTTTCAGCCAATGGACCACTCATTCGATGTTGATTTCCTCCAAAAAATCACGATATTTTGATTAATACGGTCAAATTGACCCTAGGTCAGTGTGACTTTAATGGGTGGTCAGTTTGGGCTTTATTATCCAATCGTTCTTTTAAGCCTTCCTTGACCACCTTGAATTTGAATTCTGGCGTATGTTGTCTTCGTTTCATATCTGAACATTGAAGGCCATAGACAACTCATAAGACATCACTGAAACAACTATCCTAATTTTGGGGTACATAACACTTAAGTATCTAATCCACATAATTTTATGAATAGTATCTTATAGCCCATGAAACCAAGTGCCATATGATTTCTTATTTGGACCAAAAGGGTTGGTGTACTGGTAAGCGATTTAATTCCTCTTTAATTGGATTATTTTCAAGGGCCGTTAAAAAAGGATCATTTTTAAGAATCATTTCCACGGTTTGTTTTTGTCTGTTGATATATTCTACTTCTGTTGGTTCCGTTAGTCTGTAGATCATTAATCCACTTTGACGAACTCCTAAGAGATCTCCAGCACCTCTAAGTCTGAGATCCACTTCAGCAATTTTAAAGCCATCATTGGTTTGAGTCATGGTTTTGATACGTGTTTTGGCATCATTAGAAATTTTAGAATTAGATATCAAGAGACAATAACTTTTTGATGCCCCACGTCCCACTCTTCCTCTCAATTGGTGTAATTGAGAAAGACCAAAACGTTCCGCGTTTTCAATCATCATGACCGTTGCATTAGGCACATCAACTCCCACTTCGATGACTGTTGTAGAAAGTAGAATATCCATTTCCCTATTTTTAAATTGTTCCATGATAGCACTTTTTTGGAGAGACTTCATTTTACCATGCATCATTCCAACACGATACTTTGGAGAGGGAAAGGTTTTGACCATTTGTTGGTATCCCTCTTCTAAATTTAAAAGATCCAAATTTTCAGATTCTTCAATCAAGGGATAAACAACAAAAACTTGTCTTTTCTCGCTGATTTGATAAGCTAGAAATTCATTGACTCTTGTTCTTTGATTTGAATTGAAATACTTTGTATGAATTGGTTTCCTTCCGGGCGGTAACTCATCTAATAATGATAAATCCAAATCTCCATAGAAAGTATGAGCTAAGGTTCGAGGAATAGGGGTTGCACTCATGAGTAAAACATGCGGCAGTTGATTTTTATCGATGGATTTTTCCCAAAGTTTGGCTCTTTGTTTGACACCAAACCGATGCTGTTCATCGATGATCACCAGTCCTAACTTTTGGAATTGGACCCAATCTTCTAAAATGGCATGTGTTCCAATGAGTATATTAGAGTAGTCATGTTCTAATCCTCTTTGAATGGCATTTCGTTCTTTTTGAGAGGTGCTACCGGTAAGCAGATGAGGTTTTTTTAAGGAATCTGGTAAATACTGCTCAAAGGTTTTATGATGTTGTTGGGCCAATATTTCTGTTGGAGCAATCAAAGCAACTTGATAGCCATTGTCGATGGCAATCAAGGCCGATACGAGGGCCACAATGGTCTTTCCTGAACCGACATCTCCCTGAAGCAATCGATTCATTTGAATTCCCAATTTGAAATCTTCTCGAATTTCTTTGATGACTCGTTTTTGAGCATTTGTCAATTCAAAATCAAGTTGATTCTTATAAAATAAATTGAAATGATGACCAATTTGATTCATCATAAGACCATTTTTATTTTCTTTTCTTGCTTGGGTATTGATGCGCATTCGCATTTGAAAAAAGAAAGTTTCTTCAAATTTCAAACGCTCTTTTGCTCTGTTTTTGATTTCAAGATCCTCAGGAAAGTGGATGTTTCTGAGAGCATCTTTTTTGGACATCAAATCATATTTTTTTAAGATGTAGCCGGGAAGTGATTCAGAAATCTCAATCGATGGATGATGAAATACAGATTCAATGCCTTTGATCCATTTTTCTTGAGTTAAAAAGACTTCAGAAAATTTAGATGAAGATGGGTATACGGGTGTTATTGGTTTATTGTTCGATTGTATGTATCGTGAATAAAGATTTAAGGTGGGATGAATCATTGATGGCATGCTCTGGAACCAATTTAATTTTCCAAAAGCAACATATTGATGATCAGGTTTTAAGTTTTTTCGGATCCATTCAATATTTTTAAACCAAACTAGTTTTAATAGGGTTTGATTGAAGCCAAAGGGATTTGATATTGTATTATTGATGCCACTATCATCTAATACAGCAATCAGACGTTGTTTTGATGGTGTTCCTTCATAGCGAATGGATTTTAACACGCCTCTTATTTGAACTTCATGATCCTTTGGAGTTAAGTTTGCTATTGGCTTGGTTTGGCTTCGATCGATATATCTCAGAGGATAAAAATGAATGAAATCATCAATGGTTTTTAAGTGAAAAGTTTCATCAATGACCTCAGAATACCGAATCATTGGACCAAACTTTTCTAATTTGGTTTTGAGGTTAACCATGGAATCTTGTCGTTAAGAGCAAAAATAGCCATCCCTACTATGTATTTTTCTTACAAAGCTCTAAAAAAAGTTGCTAAAAATTATGTTTTATTTATTGCATATTAAAACCTCGTCATGTTAAATTCATTTTTGTTTTTAATGATCAAAACAAATTCATTTGTATTGTTTTTCGCATAGTGAATCATTCCCAAATAAATCAACTTCTAAGTGAGCTCAATTCAGCCCAGCAACAGGCCGTATTAAACCTTGATGGACCAACTTTGATTGTTGCTGGAGCTGGTTCAGGAAAAACCCGTGTCATTACGTATCGTATCGCCCATTTATTTCTTAAACAAGTGAGTCCTTCCAATATTTTGGCTCTGACTTTTACCAATAAAGCAGCTCAAGTGATGAAGGAAAGAATTGTAGGATTAACTCATCAAAACCAAAGCCGTCATTTATGGGCAGGTACTTTTCATTCCATTTTTGCAAGATTATTACGTTTCGAGCATATGCATACGCCGTATCCCCAAAATTTCACGATTTATGATGCATCAGATTCGTTATCAGTGATTCGAGTGATTATCAAAGAAATGAACTTATCGAACAAAGCCTACAATCCAAGACAGGTTCTATCTCGAATATCTAGATTCAAAAATGAATTGATTACAGCAGAAAACTATCAAAATCAGGAAGATCTTATTTTACAAGATAGTTATCGATTACAACCAGAATTCGCCAAAATTTATTTGAGATATCATAACAAATGCATTCTGTCTGGAGCGCTAGATTTTGATGATTTACTACTTCAAACCTACCTATTATTAAAACATAATGCAGAGGTCCTTCAAAAATATCAAAGCCGCTTTAGATATATTTTGGTTGATGAGTATCAAGATATCAATGAAGTTCAACATCAAGTGGTGAACATACTTGGCGATAAATTCGAAAATGTTTGTGTTGTTGGGGACGATGCACAAAGTATTTATGCCTTTCGAGGTGCCAAAATCAAATACATACAAGAGTTCAGAAAACGGTATCCCGAAGCTTTGACCTATCGATTAGAACAAAATTATCGTTCTACCAAAAACATCATTGGCGTTGCTAATTCAATCATCAAACACAATAAAAAGCAAATAGAAAAAACGCTCTATACTGAGAATGAAGTAGGTCATAAAGTATGTGTGCTCGAACACTACAACGAAATAGCAGAAGCAACTTTTGTCAAAGATGAAATCATTAAAATAACCAACAAAGACGACTCAACTAGCGGTGTATTATCTCCAAAGATAGTTTCATATAATCAAATTTGTGTGCTCTATCGAACTAATGCGCAATCAAGAGTCTTTGAAGAAATATTGGGTAAATCCAAAATCCCATATCGTATCTATGGAAACATCAGTTTTTATGCCAGAAGTGAAGTAAAAGATGTGTTAGCCTATTTAAAATTCATCATCAATCCCGATGATAGAGAAAGTTTTAAAAGGATTATTTCGAAACCAACCAGAGGTATTGGCCTAACATCTGTTGATAAAATCATCGTGTTTGCAGATCAACATAAATTAAATATTATGGATGCCATTAAACAAATAATTCGAGCCCCTTTCGGAATAAGTCAGTCCATCATTAATCGATTCGATGACTTCAAATCAATGATAGATCGATTTAGAGTCGAATTAAAAAACATGAATGCCGCTCAAATAGCCAAACTTGTTGTCGAGCGAACAGGGATTATAGATTTTGTCAAAAAAAGGAGCGAATCGGATGAAATAGCAAATGAAAAAGAAAGTAATATTAATGAGCTACTTAATAGTGTTAGTGATTTTATCAACCAAGTATCAGAAGCAGATCAACAAGACAACCAGCGAACCGAGAATATGAGTGATTTTATCGATCGATTGTCTCAAGAAAGGCAACAGAATAGCCAACAAAAGGATAACGTCAATAATTTGACCGATCCGTTATCTCAAGACATCCAACAGAATCATTTATCGTTAGGAGCCTATTTACAAATGGTGTCTCTATATACGTCACAAGACCAGCAAAATGAAAATAAAGAACGGATTACTTTAATGACTGTTCATTTATCAAAGGGACTAGAATTTCCTTGTGTTTTTGTTGTTGGATTAGAACAAGATTTGTTTCCCTCAGCACTGAATGATACGCCAGAAGGAATTGAAGAAGAAAGAAGGTTGATGTATGTTGCCACAACAAGGGCCGAGAAATTATTGTATCTAACTCATGCCATATCGAGATTTAAAGCAGGAGAAAGAATGACTTGTTTCCCTAGTCAGTTTTTAAGTGAAATCGATGAAAATTTTATTTTTCAAAGTTCAAAAACTAATTTTACAACTAAATTCAACTCATTCAAACTAAAACCAAAAAAAACGATTGAATATGTACCTTCAAAAATTTCAACCACCATGGAACCTAAAAAATTAAAAAAAGTTGATGATGATTTCAATGGAAAAGAACATTATCCTGATCTCAAAGTTGGTTCTAAAATCAATCATAAGAGTTTTGGCTTAGGCATTGTAGAATCTATAGAAGGAAGTGGCCAAAACAAAAAAGCAGTCATACAATTTGAAAAAATCCAAACAACTAAAAAACTACTTCTTGCGTATGCTAAAATCAAAATTTTGAGAACCAAATCATGAGCCGTTACATAGAATTGCCCGAACATTTTATAGATCAAAATACTTTTGATCAAATCATTAAGGTATTTCAAAAAGGAGGAATTGCGATTTATCCAACGGATTCTGTATATGCCATAGGGTGTTTATCCAACCATCAAGAGGCAACGCGTCAATTAGGACTCATTAAAAATCAAAAAATTGAACGAGCTGAACTTAGTTTTATATTCGCTAATATCAAACAATTAACGGACTATATCGGCATTATAACCAATCCACAACACAAGGCCATTAAAAGAAATTCACCTGGTCCTATTACCTTTATTGTAGAACCTAAAAACAAACTTCCCAAACCATTCCATAAACGAAAAACTATTGGGGCACGTATTCCAAATCATCCATTTTTACTAGAACTAATTTCCAAATTAGATGCTCCAATTTTAACAGCATCACTCCTTGATGAAGATGAAATCATCACTTATACAACCGATCCCAATGAGATATACCAAATTTGGGATGGAGATTCGAGAGTTGATTTATTTGTTAATGGGGGATACGGCAATAATATTCCTTCAACTGTCGTGGATTTAACACAAAATCCTTTTCAAATCATGAGGCAAGGCCAAGGCCAATTTCGATAACCGACTATTGCGAATATGGGGTTAAGGTTTGTCAATAAAAACAACAAAAAACCACTTGGGTTGGCCAAGTGGTCTTGTTAGAAATTAATCATCATTGATTAATGATGAAAATTTACTCACTCCTTAGGGAGCTGATTCCATACCTTGTTCAATCAATTCATAGAACTGTCCTAATCGAGGCAGGATAACGATTCTTGTTCTTCGGTTGAGTTGTCTGTTGGCACTTGTATCATTGTCAGCAACTGGATGATAATAAGATCTTCCTGCAGCAACCATACGCTCTGGAGGAACATCAAAATCATTTTGTAATATACGGACGACAGAAGTAGCTCTTTTAACACTCAAATCCCAATTATCTTGAATGCCTGGTTGACTGATGGGTACATTGTCGGTATGACCTTCAACCATAAATTCAATATCAGGTTGATTATTAACCACCGTGGCAACTTTACCTAATACGGCTCGAGCTTGATTCGTTACATTATGTGATCCACTTCGAAACAATAGTTTATCAGAAATAGAGACGTAGACAACGCCTTTCTCAACGCTAATTTCAATATCAGAATCTGAGATATTACCAAGAGCACCTTTTAAACTAGTTA
The DNA here is from genome assembly GCA_026710085.1 of Flavobacteriaceae bacterium. Classification (GTDB taxonomy): domain Bacteria; phylum Bacteroidota; class Bacteroidia; order Flavobacteriales; family Flavobacteriaceae; genus Bin25. The sequence goes on from JAPORT010000055.1 coordinate 8,278, forward strand.
CCAAAGCAAGTGTTACAGAATCTCGACGAGTAACGGCTTCTTGCATTGTTTTAATTTGAAGGTCTTTTTCTTGTAAACTTTCAAGGGAACGCTCAAGATTTTCGGCACCTTTTTGAGTGAGGGTTGTTAAATCACCAATATTGGTGATTAATTCTTGATTGTTAGACTTTAAAAAATCATTTTCTTGTCGGAGCAAATCCATCGCAGTTACAGCTTCTGCACGCTCTTCTTCACAAATATTTAATTTGACAGTTGCACTATCAAGTGCTGTTTGAGTTTCAGTTTGTAATTGCTCTAAGTCCTTAAATGTTTTCATTGAAACACAAGAAGATAAAAAACCAACCAAACCGATGACCGTTAGTATTCGAATCATGTTATGTGTGTTTAATTAAATCTATTTACAATTTCTATGCCACAAAAATATAATTTTATTTTTCAAATATTGAAGTGTTTTTTAGTTTTTTCTTTGGAATACAAGGATAGAATGCTGAATTGCTTGAAATGTTTGATAAAAGGATATTTTTTTAGCGACTTACGTTTTTGAATGAGTCTTGGGAATGTTCTAAAAAAAGACCAGTGGGAAAAAACGAGAGCTTTTAATGAAGCCCACCTGAATTGAAATAAATAGACAAAGCCAATAAAAAAATCCATCAATAAACGGCAGGGTAAAATGATGATGAGGTAGGTAAGAGGTAAATTTTTTACAAGCATCATTAATGAATTCCGGTGATTATAAAACACTTTGGATGGCAAACCTATGTTAGATCCACTTCCCAAGTGATAAACTTGACTTTGTCCAATGGCAGCAATAGAATATCCATACCGTTTGGCTCGCCAGCAAAAGTCAATTTCTTCATGATAACAAAAAAAATCTTCATCAAAACCTCCTACAATCATAAACACTTCTTTTTTTACTAAAAAGCAGGCCCCCGATGCCCAAAAAATGGATCGAGTGGTTTTGTCGATAGAGGTTACTTTTTTTAAGCGATTAAAAATTCGCCCTCGACAATATGGAAATCCAAAAAAATCCAAATAACCTCCTCCAGCACCAGCGTATTCGAAATACTTTGGTTGTTTATAGTTTAAAATTAATGGTTGAGCTATTGATATTTGAGGTTTAGAATCAAATTCCATAAGAATGGGTTCAAGCCAATTTTTTGGTACTTGAACATCATTATTTAAAAAACAAATCAATGGTTCTTTGATTTGTTGAACGCCTTGATTATATCCTCGAGCGTAACCAAAATTGTTATCAAGTGAAATGATTTTAACTGATGGATAATTGGTTTTAATCCAATAAATCGAATCATCATCAGATCCATTATCGATGATGTAAATGTTACCTTCTGAACTATTGGAAATAACCTGTGGTAGAAATTGTTTTAATAAATCCAGTCCATTATAATTTAATATAGCAATGGCGATTTGAGGAGGGGTATTCACTGATAAAGAGGTAAATGGCTTAAAAATTCATGATTTCCATTTTTAGAAGAATATGTAAAAAAATATGACTCTTCCCCATTAGTTATCATATAATAATCACATTCAATTCCATCATTAACATACCTGATGATTTGAGCAATTATTTTTTTAGAAGTGATTTTAACGGATGGCGATTTACACTCGACCATCAAAAAGTTCGTTTGGTTTTTATTTTTAACCAAGATATCCACCCGTTTTGTAGTATTATGTAATTTAATTTGATGTTCGATTAAAATCCATGTTTTTGGTACATTCACTTGTGAAATCAAATATTGAACACATTGCATCCGAACACGCTCTTCAGGAGTATCTATCAGCCATTTTTTTCGAACTTGATCAAAAAGGTATCTTTTGTGACCAATCACTTTAGTTTCTATCTCATTAATCGAATTTCTTAAGCTATCATCCATGAAAACAAATGACTAAATCAATGAAATGATTCATTCCAATCGACTGCAAAAATATAATCAAGTCAAACAAGATATAACCCATCAAAAGTTTGCTCCCATTTATTTGTTTTCAGGTATGGAAACGTATTTTATTAAAGAATTAACGCACATGCTTGAACAACAAGTATTGCATTTAAATGGTTCGGACTTTGATTTGATAAGGTATGATGGAAATCAAGCATCCCCCGATGAAATTGTTGCCTCCGCCAAAATGTATCCCATGTTTGGAAAATATCGATTGGTGATTGTTCAAAGAGCTCAAAACATTCGAAAAAACATCGATATTCTCACTCAATATGCAGAAAATCCTTCCCATTCCACCATTCTGATTTATAGCTACGAAGGAAAAGAATTTGATAAAAGAACCAAAACCTACAAAGTGATGGCTAAAAGTGGTGTTGTGTTGGAATTCAAACCACTTTATGATTCTGAAGTTGAGTCATGGATGAGTCAAAGGGCCAAGTCGATGAATTTGAATGTCGATTTGAGACTCATTAAATTAATAAGAGAATACAATGGAAATTCACTCGATAAAATTCAATCGGTATTAGATAAATTAACATTAGTCGTTGGTCAAAAACCTGTGACTTCCGAAATCATTGATAACTATATTGGGATCTCTAAAGATTTTAATTTTTTTGAATTACAACAAGCCATTGGCAAAAGAGATGCCAAAAATTCATTTTTAATCGCCAAACATCTAAGCAACAATCCATCAATGAATCCAATTGTGGCCACCCTGAGCATTCTTCATGGGTATTTTTCTAAAATTTTGACTCTTCATTGCCTTGCTGATAAATCAAAGGCTGCAAAGGAATTGAAAATTCATCCACATTTTGTTAATGAATACCTCTATAGTGCCAAACTCTATGATTTCAATCAAACAAAAGCAGTTCTCAATGAAATATTCAATACAGATTTGAGAATCAAGGGGATTAAAGCCAATCGATCAAAGGATCACTTTGAACTCAATGAATTAATTAGTAGAATTTTGAATTGCTAGGGAATTTTCTTGGATTGGATTCGTGCATTAGTTGATAAATAGCCTCAACCACATCATCCGATGATGGTTTTGAAAAATAATCTCCATCGCTTCCGTAAGCGGGTCGATGTGCCTTTGCGGATAATAAAACTGGTGCTGCATCTAAAAGTGGGAAAATATGTTGTTTATCCATTAATTGTTGTAGAATATAGGCTGTTGCACCACCAGGAACGTCTTCATCAACAATCACTAATCGATTGGTTTTCGAAAGACTTTTTGCAATGTCCTTATCAATATCAAACGGTATCAGACTTTGAATATCAATCAATTCCACCTCGATACCCAAGACTCTTAATTGTTTTTCAGCTTCATGGATGATTTTTAAGGTTGAACCGTAGGAGATGATGGTAACATCTTGTCCACTGATTAAAGTTTCTACTTTTCCAAACGGAATGGTGAATTCGCCTAAATTATGAGGTAATTTTTCCTTTGCCCGATAGCAGTTGAGAGGTTCAATGATTAATGCAGGTTGTTTTGTGTTGAGAAGCAGGTTATAAAATCCTGCTGCTTGAGTCATATTTCGAGGGACCAAAATGTACATTCCTCTCAAGAGATGAACAATGCCACCCATTTGGGATCCTGAATGCCAAATACCTTCTAAACGATGCCCTCTTGTTCGGATGATCAATGGGGCAATTTGTCTTCCTTTGGTACGATAAAACAAACATGCTAAATCATCCATCAAAACACTGATAGCAAAAGGGAGATAATCCAAATACTGAATTTCAGCTATGGGACGAAAACCTCTGTGAGCTAATCCGATTCCTTGTCCAATAATTGAGGCCTCTCGGATTGAGGTATCAAAGACGCGATGTTCTCCATATTTTTTTTGCAATCCTTCAACTCCTTGGTTGACATCTCCAAGTTTACCAACATCTTCTCCGAATATGAGTAAATGATCGTGTTTGAGTAATAAAGCATCAAAGTTGTCACGAATGATGATGCGACCATCGACAATGGAAGGGGATTCGCCATATTTTGGTGGTATTTGCTCTAGGTCTTTAATCTCATGTATTGATTGAGCATATAAATCAGATGAAATCCGTTCTCTAATATCGTCATCTAACTCTTCAAACCACGTATTGAAGTCATCCGAATCTATATCATGAAAAGAATGAAGTCGCATGATGGTTTGTCTTGCTGCATGAAAAACATTTCGATAAGTTGGGTTTTCAATCTTTAAAAGATTGTTTCGTATGACCTGGATTGAAGTATCATTGTTCGTTTCAGAAATAAAATCATTTAAGAAATCGATTAAAACAGATTGTTGCTTTTTAATGGGTAATTGATAAGCAGCCCAGGCTTTATTTTTAGCTGCTTTGGCTCGGACTGCCATTTCATTTTCAATATCTTCTAACTCTTTGAGAGTTGCTAATTGATTTTCCAACAACCATTTTTTCATTTGACGATTGCAATCAAATTCTTTTTCCCAATTCAACCGTTCCATGCTTTTATACCTTTCATGCGAACCCGATGTTGAATGTCCTGAGGGTTGGGTGAGTTCTTTGACATGGATCAAAACGGGAACATGTTCTTTTCGAGCCAATTCTTCAGCATAAGAATAAACTTCGATGAGTCCTAGATAATCCCAGCCATTAACTGTCAGAATCTCAAATCCCTTTTGAGTTTCAGTTCTTTGAAAACCAGCTAAAGCTTTAGAGATACTCTCTTTGGTAGTGTGTAACGAGTTTTCAACTGAAATACCATAGTCATCATCCCATACATTGATGATCGCTGGTCCTTGATGAACTCCTAAGGCGTTGAATGATTCTAAAAACAAACCTTCAGATGTACTTGCATTGCCAATTGTTCCCCAAATAATTTCATTTCCATTTTTTGAGAAAAGTTGTTGATTTTTTGTTTGGTAATTACGATAATAAACTGAAGCATGTGCTAATCCAACGATACGAGGCATTTGTGTCGATGTTGATGAAACATCGGCAAAATGGTTTTTTTGATTTGTTTGAGAAATCCATTCTTTATTTGGCCCTAAATTTGGACTAAAATAGTGGGAATTCATTTGTCTTCCTCCTGACATAGGCTCTCGATGAATATCAAGATCCGCATAAAGCGCTGAAAAAAACTGTTCTTCATCGATTAATCCTTGAGCTAGCATGAGGGTTTGGTCACGGTAATAGCCAGAACGATAATCTCCATTTCTAAAATAGCGATGCATCACGGCTTGAACTAATTCTTTTCCATCACCAAAAATGCCGAATTTGGCTTTTCCTAGAAGGACTTCTTTTCTTCCAAGTACACTCAAAGCACGACTGAGGGTGATTAATTTAAAATCATTTAAGGCCGTTTGGGAAGAAATTTTTTTAGGAACGATATCAATCAGTTCAGAAGAATCCACTCGGGAAAGTAAAGGAATCCAAAATTACACAAAATGGGTCAAAGCTTCTTTGTGATTGGATTCTCAGAATAGAATGGCCTATTCAGTCATAACTTAAATAAAATCTATTTCGGCGGTAAAAAACTCTTTTTTGGCTTAAATTAAACGATTAAAACTAAGTCCATTCGTTTATGCAACATTGATAGTTTTTGGAATTCAGTTGAATGAAATAGAAGAAGTAAGTTATTATTTGTTTCAATAGAATTGAGGAATGAGATAATGTTCTGTACCCCAAAATGAGGACAGCTGTTTCAGTGATGTCTTATGAGTTATCGATTGCCTTCAATGTTCCGATATGAAGCGAAGACAACATAAGCCAGAATTCAAATTGGTTAAAGAAGCTCTTAAAGTGGGTCATCGCATCCAAGCATGAGCTCCTCGTTTTGAGGCGCATCCTGTTCCAATAGCCACTTGGAAAAAAAACTTTGACCAACGATCCAAAGGTTTGTTTCACCGTTCGAATGCTCGCAAAACAGAGGATCAGAAACAAAAACTATGGGATCCATGCTACCAGATCATTGGTCAACAGAAGATGGACATCGAGTTCTTAAAAAAACTGATGATGCCATACCCCTCCGTCGAACGTCGTCAGATGGTGGATCGAACTTCTATTCTAAGCATTGTCAGACCATGTGCTTGATGGTCGATTCATCGCAGTGGATGGTACGACTAAGCCATCGGACCTTCCGAACTTCATTGGCGCTTGGTCGACTTGATCAAGGAGTACTTTATCCATTATCTTTTTTTGGTGCTCGACGGATGCTTCGGTGGCTTCTCGAAAAGCATCCGGAATTCAAACAATTCCATATCAAACGCATCGTCCGTATCGACCAGTAGCTCCATATCCGTACTCTTGCCCCCAAAATAAAGACCACTCGAAGAAGCCAAAGCCTTGATTATCATATATTTCCGTAATGATTGTAGAGAACGATCGGTTGAGAAGCTGAATCATGTTTGGGCCACTGATATCAATGTATGAGGCGGTTGGTTTTACCTCTGTGCCATCATCGATATGGATCGTCGTTTTGTGGTCGGATTTCATCTTTCCCATACCAGCCTGTGTATTGGTGTTTGGAGGCGTTATACAAGGCGGTGGAACACGATGGTTGTCCTCAAAGACTCCATACCGATCAGGGCAGTCCTTTGACCTCTAAGGAATAAACCAATACGGTTAGCCGTTTTTCCATTCGGTGAAGTCTGGATGGAAAAGGTAGAGCGACGGACAATGCCTTGATCGAACGATGATGGCATTCGGTCAAACAAGAGTGCACGCCTATGGAACCCTCTGATGATGGTTTGGAGTGCGACCACAAATTAGAAAAATACGTTCGATTTGATCATGATGAGAGACCACATCAGAGTATCTCATATCAAACACCTATCGATCCTTACCATGAAATCAACAAAAAATAAAGTATGATGAATGATCGAAAAACCAAAAAAAATAAACCACTCATTTTAAGTTGGAATCGTTCTTTTTTCAAGCCCAGATTCCAAACAAAAACACAAGTTATAGATAACTTAAATTTGACCAATAACTGTCCTAACGATGGGGCACACTTCAAACAAAGAGCTTTTGAACTCCTCGGCGTACATTCATGAAAAACCACGTTACAATAACTGAACGAGCTGCATCGGTCACCAAGAAGCTTGATTTTCAAGCTTGGCGCGGGGAAGATAACCTCTTTTGACTTTCGAAATGCGTGAAGTAGGGATTAATATATGCAAAATTAATACGTTTCATTAACTCCGTTCCTTTACATTATTTGATGGTGCATTGGGGTTTTCGTCGTTATTAAGGTTGGTGTTTTTTAAATTATTGGTTCTTTAACCTTTCCGTTTTTTTATCGATAAGTTTCGTTCCATCATAATCTAATTTAAGGGTATAGGTTTCTTTTCCTTTGAAGTCTCCGTAGTCAACAATCCTAGTTACTTCCAAAATATTTTTATGAATATCTATTAAATGATATCCCAATTCTAACAAATCTACTTGTTGGTAAAGTTGTCCAAAGGCTTTTCTATACTTCTTAATGTTACTAATAATTAACTCTTCAATAACACTATTTTCCTTGATGTCATCATATAGCCAATAAATTAAAAACTCGTGTTTTTTATAGGGCGTTATGGATTTATCGATTAAAGATACATCGTAATAAATGGTTGGGGTTCCCTTTTCGTTTTCTAGATTTTCTGGGGTATTGGTTCTCTCTCTATTGATAGAGACGCTTTCAAGTTCAATCTGACTAAATAAACCATAGGATAGGAATAAAGGAATAGTAATGATGAAGTGTTTCATTGGTATCGTATGGGTTACTTTTTAGGTTATTTGATCTATCATTAAGGCAAAATATTTTCCAACTCAAATACATCTTTTTCTCCATCATAAGTAGCAAAGATTTGAAGATATTCCGTTTGGTTCGGATTTTCAAAGAAAAAGACAATGTATAATT
>JAPORT010000097.1 GCA_026710085.1 Flavobacteriaceae bacterium
ACCTATCAAACTGCAAGCACGATCATCGGAAATGAGGTATCCATTGGACACAATGCGATTATTCATGGATGTACCATCGAAGATCAAGTGCTCATTGGTATGGGGAGTATCATCATGGACCATTGTCACATTGGTAAACATAGTGTTATTGGTGCTGGGGCTGTCCTTCCCAAAAACACAAAGGTCCCTGCTGGATCCGTGTATGGTGGCGTGCCGGCTAAACTGATTAAAGAAGTAGATCAAAAACTTTTTGATGGCGAAATCAAACGTATTGCACAGAACTACATCACATATGCTTCTTGGTTCGATAAAACAAACAGCAATTGAAATGATTCTCATCGAGTCAACCACTGAGCCATTTCTGGTGATAAATTCAAACAAAAAAATTGACCCTCACTAGTTTTGGTGTTAAAAAGTATTTTCAACTTTCTAATAAAGTTTCATTGAATTGATAGTTTTTGTAATCGACTTTAAATAGAATACCATACAGTGATGGAATAAAAATCAATGTTATGATGGTTCCAAATAACAAGCCGACCATGATGCCTATTGCCATACCTTCCCATAATTCACCACCAGATATAAACAATGGCGTGAGTCCCAATACTGTTGTAAAAGTCGCTAATAGAATCGGTCTAAATCGTTGCAAACAAGCCGCAATAACGGCATCTTGTTGATTGCGTCCTAAATCCCTTTTTTCGACTTCCATTCGATCGAGCAATACTATAGCATTATTGATAACAATTCCGGCCAATGAAATCACACCCAAAAACGGCATAAAACCAAATGGCTTACCAAACACCAATAGTCCTATGACGACACCAATAATTCCAAGAGGTATGGTTAGAATCACCATCCCCATTTTTCTAAATGAATTGAATTGAATGATCAATAAAAGAATTATAATCAATCCAGAAACGGGTAAATAACTGACAACCGAACCCATACTTTCAGCCGTTTGCTTAGCATCTCCACCAAATTCAAAAGTGTAGTTTTCGGGCCAATTCTTTTGTTGTTCTTGTAACCAAGGAGTGATTTGAAGCGTGATAGTAGAAGCATTACCACTTTCTGTTAATTCACTAGATACGTTCACGGTTCTGCGTAATCCATATCTCTTTATTCTGGAATATTGCCATTTGGGAATAATAGATGCCACTTGGAGCAGAGGGACGCTTCGACCCGTTGCTTGAGAATATACATTTAAGGTTTCCAATGAAGATAATGATTGCTGCTGATTTTTATCGCTTCTCATGATGATGGGAATGGATTTATCTTCTTGACGGTATTCGCCTGTCTGAAATCCAACCAAAACAGTTTCCAAAGAAGTTGCAATATCTTGACTGGTAATTCCAGCAAATTGAGCTCTCTGCTGATCAATTTCAATTAAAAATTTCTTGCTTTTTGGTCCCCAATCGTCTTTGACATTTTTTGTGCCTTCGATGGCAAATAACTTTAATTTAACCCTCTGAGCAATATTAGATAATTCATCAGGATCATCGCCTGAAATTTTGATTTCAATAGGTGCTCCACCTCCACCACTTGCTAAAGAACCCACTCGTATATCAGCATCAGGAAAAGTATTTAAGGCATAATTGTCCAAACGAGCTGTAACAGCCTTGTTTTGGTCAAAGGAGGACGTATTGACCAAGATATGAGCATAATTTGAATTTGCTTCATCTGGTGTGTATCCCATGTCATAGGATGCAGGTCCTTGACCGATATATGATGACCAACTCACAACACCTTGCGTTTGCCCATCATTGACTTGAAGAGAATCTGACATGAATTGTTCCACACGTTGCACGAGTTGTGTTGTGGCTTCAATTTTAGTTCCTTGAGGTAAGTTGATGTCGATAGTGATCATATTACGATCACTATCCGGGAAAAAGACAAAAGGAATTTTTAAAAAACCAACTAGCGATACCATAAATAACAGAAAAACACCTAAAAGTACTTTCCATTGATTGGTCAGTGCTATCAGTATGACATCCTTATAATAGAACTTCATTTTGACAATGATTCTATCCACCATACTGGGTTTTTGGGTTCTATTGGATTCTACTTTTAAAAACAAATAACAAAACAAAGTGATGACCGTCAGAGCGATAACCCATGAGGAAACTAGGGCGATCGTGATGACCACAAATATGGGCCCTACAAAATCACCCATTGAAGTGGGCGAAAGATAAAAAGCCAAAAAGGCAATAGAAGTCGTCATGGTAGATACCAGCAAAGGCATCCACAATTCGTTGAAGGCCTCGATGGCTGCTTTTTTTCTTTCAATTCCCTTTTCCATTTTTACCATGATGGTTTCTGCCACTACAATGGCATTGTCCACCAACATTCCTAGGGACATAATCAAGGCAGCCAAGGTTACTTGGTTTAAACCCATGTTGACAAAACCCATGACCATAAAGGTCATGATCATGACTATCGGGATTAAACTTGCAATGACCAAACCCGTGCGTATTCCTAAAAATAAAAGCATGACCAACAAGACAATGGCTATGGCTTGAGCTAGATTAACAATAAAGTCATTGACCTTGTGTTCAATATAAGTATCCAAAGAAGAAACCCTTGATAACTCTAGTCCCACCGGAAGTACTTGCTGCCATTGAGCAATCACTTCATCCACCTCTTGACCCAAAGCGATCACATTGGCATTTTCCTTTAAATTGATGTGAATTGAAATGGCGTTCAATCCATTGATGCGTATTTTTTGCGTGGGAGGATCGACATATCCTTTCGAAACTGAAGTGATATCGCCCAGTTGTACCAATTGGGAACCATCGCCTATTGGAATCAATAATTCTCTTATGTCATCAATCGAAACAAAATTTCCTGTGGGTTCGAGTATAATACGTTGATTTCCTAAATTAATTTCTCCACCCGAATTCAAAATATTGGTTGACGAAATATGCCGTTGCACTATAGAAGCTGATAATCCATATTCTTTTAACCGGGTATTTTCAAATTCAACAAAAATTCGTTCTTCCTGATTTCCGCCTAATTCAACTTTAGCAGCATCAGGTAGTTTGATCAGCTCATCTCTGATATCATCCGCATACGCTTTCATTTCGGCATAGCTGAATCCGTCAGAACTCAATCCAACAACAATGCCATAAACGTCACCAATTCCATCATCATTTAAACTAGGACTAACACCTTCTGGCAATCCTTGAATCGAATTGAGCTTTCTTCGAAGCTTGTCCCAAACGGATTGCATTTTTTCAGGAGAAACTTCATCTTTTAAAGTGATGGTTACCACCGATAGCCCTGTTCTGGAAGTGCTAGATAGTTCTTTTAATTCGGGAAGTTCTTGCGCTACTTTTTCGATTCGATCGGTCACCAATTGTTCCACTCGAATTGGACTTGCTCCAGGAAATTGAGAAACCACACTGGCAACTCGGACTGTATACGGTGGCATACTATCTCGCGATAATCCAAAATACATGATGGATCCAAACACCAAAATGCTTAGCAAAACCATAAAAGTGATCCGATTTTGATCGATGGATAACTTTGCTAAATTCATGGAAACTCTTGGTATTATTGAAGTCTTACTTCTTGACCATCCAGTAAAGTTTGCAGACCTGCTGTGGCAATTAACTGACCAAAAGACAGTCCTGATGTCACTTGAAATCCTTCCGAAGTAAGCACACCTATTGAAACAGATTGTCTATTCACTGTGGCCACTTGGTCCTTGATTTCTATGATAAAAACAAAATGCCCCTGACTATCTTCTCCAACCGCATGAGCAGGGACCACTAGAGCATCGTTATTTGTTTTAACGCCTCCAAAATCAAAGGTGACATTAGCCGCCATACCGCTTTTAATTTCATCGCTTGGATTTAAAATGGTCACAACGACTGGATATGTTGCAGAATTTCTGTCGACTGATGGGGACACTTGAGTCACTACTGCATCAAATTCCTTATTGGGTAAGGATGGAAAGTTCACCGTGACTGCCATGCTCAAACGAACCCCATTGATGACACTTTCAGGGATGCCAAGAAATATTTCCATATCAGCGCCAGCATTGATAATCGCAATACTTTGTCCGGCGTTTACATTCTCATCAATTTCTGAATTCACAACAGCAATAACACCATCTTCTGGGGCATAGAGATAACCATATTTTACTATTTCATTTTGAATGGCCACGCTACGTTTTGCAGACTGAAAACTTTCTTGAGCTGTTTTGTATGAATTTTTTGCTGATTCGTAATCGCTCAAAGAAGAACTTCCTTTTTCATATAAAGAACGAACACGATCCAAACTCAATTTAGCTGTATTCATTTGCGATTGAAAGCTATTTAACTGGGCTAATGATTGTTCGTAAGCCAATCGCGATTGGACATTATCCAATTTGGCCAACAATTGTCCTTTTTTGACCTGTTGACCAATGTTTAAATCAAAATAGGTGATGATTCCTGTATTACGAAAACTCAAATTGATGATTCTTTCGGTTTGGGCAGTCCCAGAAAAGGTTCTGATTTCTTCGCCACCAAGATAGCCAACACTCTGATATTTTACAGGACGCACGATTTTTTTGGATTCTTTTTTTTCTTCAGCACAAGAAAAAAACAAACCCGTTATCAGTACAATACTTAAATAGTTTATGAATGGGCTCATGTTCTTTTAACGTTTCATTTGTTGATTTAATTTAATGTGTTGAGAAATTCTAAAAATTCTCTGTTGAATCGATTGTTATCTTCTTGTGTATTAAGTAAAAAGTAATATCCTAAAAATCTTTCGACTTGAAGAGCTCCCAACAAAAAACGATACACAGCATTGTTTCGTGCTAGTTGAGCACTTAAATAATTGTTTTGAGCATCGATCAATTGAATGATGTTCACCGCACCATTTGAATAAGCCACTTGTGTGAGCTCCAATGCTTCTCTGGCTGTTTGCTCCGACACTTCCGACAATTGAATATTAGATAATTGATTAATCAGGTGTAAAACAGAGGTTCTGATATTACTTTTAATAGATAATCGAGTGTTTTCACTGTTGATATGGAGTTGGTCAATTTGAATACTACTGATTTGACGATTGATGTTGTTTTGATTTTGATTGAAAATAGGTATGGCAATATTGACCCCCACATTATAATGCTGATCGATTAGGGAAAACCCTTGAGGTGCTCGACTTCCTGAACCACTTCTGTCAAATGTTTTATTGAACTGTCCTTGAAGAGCCAATGTGGGATAAAACCTTCCTGCTGCATTGAGCCTTAAATTTCTTTCTAAAGCCTGCATATTATAATCTATCGATTTCAATTCTGGAGCATTCTTGATGGCTTCTTGGATAAGAAAGGCAATAAACGGTTCTCTAGCATTGGGATTGTCCACAATGTCAATCAGTTGGGAATAATTGTATTGTTCAAAGATGCCTTGATCCAAACGAACATCTTCGATGTCAATTTGGTTTTCGACGGGATTGTTCATTATCTGATTCAACTGTACAAAACTTTGTTCCAGACCATTAATGGCTTCCATCAATGATTGCGTGTTCTGGGCTAACTGGCTTCTAAACCGCAATAGGTCTGATTTACCAGATTGTCCAGCATCAAAATTTTGCTCTGCAATCCGTAAATTCTGTCTGGTTAAATCCAGGTTAAAGGACTGGATTTGGACAACAGCTTTTGAAATCAAGACATTAAAATAAGTGCTCATGACATTGAAAATCAAATCTAATTCGGCTGTATTGTAATTTTCTTGTTGTGCTTTTTGCAATCGTTTTTGGATGGCAATATTGGTTTTGGCAGCCTCAGAGAACAGAACTTGATCCCATATTATATTTCCAGAAGTTGAAAACTCCGGATTTTGACCATTACTGATTTCAGCTAATTCTGGATCGACATAAAGTCCCCTTCCAGACAAAGAAATATTGGGTAGATACCTGCTTTTAGCCAATTTAACTTCTTGATTGCTCAATTCAACTTCTTTTATTTGAGATTTCAATGATAAATTTTGATCTAAAGCCATTTGGATGATATCATACAGATTGTATGCTTTATCCGACAATTGATTTTTCAATTCTCCAACAAAATCAGTGTTTTGGATTAAACTGTATTTTATGGGCACATTTACTTTTTGAGCGGTATTGTAATTGATGGTCAACCGAGGATGATACTCAATAAAAACGGGCATTTCTGATAATGGTGTACCATTTATAAATCCTTCAATCGTCAAAGAAATTCGACGAAAAAATTGATCCACACTTTCTCGAGATTGATTGGTCGCCATAATACCCATTTCAACCTGTTGCACTCCCAAAGAAGTAAATGAAGGAATTTGTTTTTCATTAAAAACATCAACTAATTCTTGTGTTTCATTTTCCGAGAGATAAAAATCACCAGCCAAATAGATAGCCTGGATTCCCTCAAGATTATTGATGATGTCTTCCATGGTATTGAATGGGATTAATTGATACTCGGCTCCTAATTCGTTCAATATTTTATCAAACGTTTCTTTTATAGGTAGTAATTCAAGTAAAACGTCTTCTAAGACAATGCCGAGTGTTTTAAATTCAGTTAATTCATAAAAGGTATTGAAATCTTCTACAAAAGATTTGGATTGAATGAGATAGGTGAAGTTTTCAATGCCTGAAGTCTTTTGAGTCAAATCCAACGTACTAAAATCTTTATTTATCGATCCAAACAGTATGGTTGGTTTGGGGTAGTTCGCTTGTTTGCTAATGACTTGATTATTGACGACGCCGAAAGCCAAAATAATATCGGTTTGATTATCCAATAATTTCCGGTATTGCTCTTGAGCTATTTGGAAATTGTATTTATTGACCATGATGCTTTCTGGTGGAAAAGACACCTTAGCATCTTCTCCTACGACTGCCTTTATTTGGGTTTTTAGCTGCTCAAGGAGAGGATTGAGTTCCGTAGTTATATCATCAGCAAGAATACCAATAGAATACTCTGGCTTCTGTGAAAAAGCAAAAACTGAAGGAAGCAAGAAAGTTAGAATAATGAATTTCTTTTTGTTTTTACACATAATATCAGCGTAATGTTTTTTAGAAAACGCTTTCAAAAAAACAAAATGCTTGGCAAAAAATCTCATGAATTAAAACTTACATTATGACTATAATCGGTTATCTGTATCTGCAACGTCTGTGTTTTTGAACTGTCGACTGATCAGATTGTAATCAAACGTTCACAAAATATTTTGTTCGATTTCAATTAAAAAGGTTGTTGAGGTTCGACCTGCCTTTTATTTTCACTGCCAATAATAACTACAACTCAATATTTGCTTTTTGTCCTTAGGTATTAATTTCAAAAGTAAAAGGGCTTCATAGTATTTGGCAAATACCCTACGAGGACGGCTATTCCAGCATTGAATCATTGGTTTTGACTTGATAAACAATCTCTTGTAACATCAAATTTTATGCAAAAATAAAGTTTTATTTACCACAAGAAAACCGTCATGTTTCATCTATCAGTGGCTTGAATTAATTCATTTTAAGTTTTAAATTGCCGTTATGAAAAACACCATATTTCAAAAAATCAACTGGAGCGAAGTACCAAATGAAGAAGTAACACCTTTAATGCATCGAAAAATCATTACAGGTCAAAACATAATGATTGCCAACATGAAGTTTAAAAACGGTTTTGTAGTCCCCAAACACAGTCATTCCAATGAACAAATCACGCAAGTTATTTCTGGAACCATTCGATTTTGGTTGGGTGAAAATAAACCTCAAGTGGTCGATTTACATTCTGGAGATGTGCTGGTTATCCCACCACATTTACCTCATAAAGCCGAAATGATTGGCGATGTTGAAGAAATTGATATGTGGTCTCCACCACGACAAGATTGGATCGATGGTACGGATGATTATTTAAGAAAATAACGATGGATTTAGGGATTAAAGACAAAGTCGCCTTCATTGGTGGTTCCAGCCAAGGACTTGGAAAAAGTATCGCTTTACAGCTTGCAAAAGAAGGTGTTCTTCCTATTTTGTCCGGGCGAAAAGTCGAATCATTGAATGAAACTAAAGCTGAAATCGAAAGCAAGACTCGTATCACTCCAATGACAATTCAAGGGGATCTTTCAATCGAAGAAGATCGATTAAATATCATTCAAACCGTACTTCAAGAATTTGATTCTGTCGATATTGTCATCACCAATACAGGAGGACCGCCAGCTGGCAACTTTGATGATTTTGGTCAAGAACAATGGAACAAAGCCTATGAATTATTGTTTGGAAGTGCTGTTTCAATCATCAGAGGATTTCTACCCAAAATGAAATCGCAACAATGGGGAAGAATTATCGCCATCACCTCAGTTTCAACCAAACAACCCATTGATCATCTTATCTTATCGAATGCCATTCGAACCTCAGTGGTCGGACTAATTAAATCTCTAGCCAATGAATTAGGTCCCTATCAGATTACAGCCAATAATGTCATGCCCGGCTATACCGCTACCCAACGATTGAAAACACTCACAGAGTCTAATCCAAATTTCAACAATGTCACATCTGAAATACCCTTAGGACGTTTTGGCAAACCAGAAGAACTAGCTGCTACAGTGGCTTTTTTAGCTAGTCAACAAGCTTCCTATATCAATGGGGTGTCCTTGGCAGTAGACGGAGGGTGGATAAAATCTAGCTTATAATCCTATCTGTTGGCTCTTGATAGTGCTGACCGATTCTTGCTCAACACAACAAAAAATAAGTTTAAGCCATGTTTAACCATTTATTTCTTCCTTGAAAACTCAAATATAGTCCATAATCCCCTTAATATGGAGGATTTAACGGTGCCCTACTGGCCAAGACAAGGTTTTGAAATCTGCAAGGAAATGCATCTCTTGACTTCAAAAGCTTGCAGAGATGATCAAAAAAATAACTCCCAAACAGCCCTAGTTATTCGAATCGGAATTTCATGCTATTCTCCTTCCAAAACATAAAATTAAGTTATTGGCTGATGCGATGGATTAGTCAACTTATGAAAAAGCCTTTGACCCGAATTATTCACACTCCTTATTCGAGAGTCCATAGCATCAGCATTAGAGTCTCAAGATGCTTTAGATCCCTCTTGCAACAAATCGCTCCGTAAAATCCTATTGATGGGGCCCTTTGTTTGCCAAAAAACATGATTGCGGACCCTTTCGACCGTATTAATCACAGCTCCTTTCACTCCCCGTGTCTTCTTTCTGTGGGCCCCCATATGGGTCTTGTTGCTCTTGACGAGCCGCATCTCGTGAAGCGACGAGAGCCTCTTGTTGTTCCTCTTTTTCCAGAGCTTCGGTCTGTGCCCGAACATCCATCGTGACATGGTAGGCCATAATGCTGAGAATCCATCAACAACTGTTCGCCCAGAAATCATGGTGGGACATCCGTGAAGCAAAACACCTGTTGTTGACTTCCTTGATGCGATTTTCACTAGCGTCTCCTCACTGAACATCAAAAGCTCGATCGATTTCCTTAGCGGTTCCTATTAAGTTCGTCTCCATAAAACGCGTGTGAAGAGCACGGCCCGTACTCTCTATTTTCACGACAATCCGTTCTTGATGTGCCCAACTCTGGGCTTGATACTCCAAGGCTTGCCATGCGATGTGTTTTTCTCCCTTTTGAACATCAATTTCTCGAACGTGTTTTTCCATCTCTTGAACCTTTGCCACCAGCCTCTTGTTCTTGGGGGGGGGGATCCCTATGGCATCACCGGCCCCCACGCGTCGTGCTAAGGCGTATCGTGACGCACGGCTGTATCCGGCATCGGCTCGAAAACGGATTTGAATCTCTAGATTTTCCTTCCGAATGATGGCACCATCCTCTACCATAGGCCGGCTGTGCGCATGCCCTAAACACAGCACACCCAATAGAATCTCTCCTATCTGGCCATCATGAAAAAAAATGAGATGATCGATCACACGATGGTCATACCCATTAAATAGGGCTCATGGTTGTCGACCATGCGTCTAGGTACTGGTCGAATCAAAATCAATCGTGATGGCTTGACGTTTCTCGGCTTGGAGTTTCTGGATAAACGGTGATCATCTGCCGGTACCATGCCCATATCTCTGGGCTTTTCATACTGTTTTCGAAACGAGATCAAGTGGATTGTGAAGCGAGTTTTCCGAGTCAAAGTTTAAAAACGGCATCCCATCGGAGTCGTTCCACATCATGGCCATCGGGATAACCCAAAATCAGTTGATACACTCGTTGACGAAAAAGTTTCGGAATCGAATGATGGATCAAGTGATTGAGAGGGGTATCTTGAATCACCTGACTGATTTGTTGAATGGATCCCCGCTTTTTTCTAGTTTGTGAATCACAAAAGGAGTCCCCCATTAGAAGAGGTATGTTCCCCCTTAAAATTCAAATGGACGGCTTTTTTGCCCATGTAAAAAGCCGCTTTTTGACGTGTTTTTTTTATATCCAAATAGTTCTAGAGATGAATCTTAGAACGACAAGATACGCCTTTTTGAGGAAATCATAGCCATGCTTATAGGGATTTTTTGGCTGGAATCTCGTGACTAATACCTGTTTTTTAGAAAAAAAACAGTTAAAACCAATCCACAAAAAACTAGATTCGAAAACACGGACCATGAGGGATGAAAATGGCTTCAATAAAGGGAATTATCTTAAAAAGACCTGCTTTTGTGTGAATTATTCGGGGACAAAGCATGCGGTAATGGAAACTGATGAAGCTCGTTGCTATCGAAGCATGAATAGGACCGATGACGTCGTCTGCCATAGTCGACGAAAATTTGTCGATGGAACGGTTCATCCCTATGGTATCAAATCATTCTGGGCCCGAGTCCAACAGTTTACAAAGGAACGCACCACTAGTGGAGTCGATGGCATCTACAGAGTGACCTCCATGAACTGACATGGAAACACCATAACAAGTAGAAGACATTACTTGATCCAATGATGCTCTTGGTTTGCCAGACCGCAGCACATCAGACATCTCAACCATCGGTGGGAAAGCCAAAAGAAAAAAACCAATAAACGCTCAAGAACCCATCAAATGATGAGTTTCGTTGTATAAATGGTACTTTTGAGGCGCAGAACAAAAGGCGTCATGAAAAGACGATGTTTTTTAGTACTTTCGCATTTCATGGTTGCTGCGATGATCCGATTGGGGATATAAATACTAGTAAAAATACCATCAAACCAAAACCCAAAAAACCTATGTCAAAATAGATGTATGATTCCCAAATTTTATGCTCTGACATTAATACTAATTTTTGCCTGTGCAAAAGATGAAATAGTAGATATTCCTGAAATAGATACCCTCAATAAAGAAATATTAGTATTAAAAGAAAAAATAAGTGGCTTACAGGAAGATCTTGATGCTTTAAAAGTAGTGTCTAGAAAATTAGATAATTCATTAAATAGAGTAGAAAAAAAATTAAAAGAACTAACAACACTGAATGTTGATTTAAATAACGCCACTGGAGCACTATTAGCAACAAAAAAAGCATTGCAAAATGAAATAGTAGAACAGGAAAAAAAAATAAAGTCTATTAATATTGAAATAAAAAATTTTTCATCTGAAAAATTAAAATCTGATTTGCAAGACCTTCAAAGCGGATTAAATATGCTTTTAGATCAATCGAAAAAATTAATGCGTAGAATCCATATTGGGATTGAAATAAATCAAATTGAAACAACTTTTAAAGAGGCACAAAAATGGCAACACGTGTTAGAACATGCACCAAGATTCCCAAATATTGAGAACAATAAAATATTTAAACAAATTGAAGTGTTAAAAACAGAATACAAGGCATATTCTGAACAGTTAGAGACGACTTCTCTTACTGAAAAACTAGAAAACAAAACACAAGAGATATCGACACTAGTATCTGAATACACACAAACAGTTAATGATTTTTTTACCATACCTAATAATCAAAATCCATTGTTTTTAGATACTAATGGTATTACAGTAAAATCAGAAAAAATTGGAGTTATGTTTATTGGAAAAAAAGGATGGATTGATTATCCAAATAACAAATCAGAAGAGTATTTGATTGTCAATGAAAATATGCTAAGACAAATGATTGATCAAGATTTAGATGTCACGAAAGTGTGTACAACATTTGTTACTAATATGGGATATATATTCATAGATATAAGCAATTATATACCAGGTTTATTTCAAGGGAAAAACGATTTCAATCAGAATATTAATTCATGGGACGTTAGTAATGTGATTAATATGAATCTAATGTTTAAAGGAGCTACATTATTCAACCAACCATTAAATCATTGGAATATGCAAAATGTAGAGACAATGTTTAGAATGTTTGAAAGAGCAGTATCTTTCAATCAGAATGTTAACTCGTGGGATGTAAGTAATGTGATTAGTATGTTCGGAGTATTTGGGAATGCTATTTCGTTTAATCAACCATTAGATAATTGGGATGTCAGCAATGTAGTAAGCATGGGGGGAATGTTTCGAAATGCCGTTGTTTTTAATCAAGATATTTCAAACTGGGATACCTCTAATGTAATTATTATGAATAGTATGTTTTGGGGGGCACGAGCATTCAATCACCCACTAAGTAATTGGAATGTTAGTAGTGTGACGGATATGGCGTCGATGTTTCAAGATGCTTCATCGTTTAATAAGGTCATTAGTAGTTGGGATGTGGGCAATGTCAGGGATATGTCTTATATGTTTGGAACTGCTATATCATTTAATCAAGATATTGGAGATTGGGATACTAGTAGTGTCATTGATATGACAGGAATATTTCATCGTGCAGAATCATTTAATCAAGATATTGGAGATTGGGATACTAGTAATGTGACTTCATTAGATGCCGCATTCGCTATAGCGACATTGTTCAATCAAGATATTAATTCTTGGAATGTTAGCAGTGTGACTTCTATGAGAAATGTCTTCTCATCAGGGATATTTAACCAGCCATTGAATAATTGGGATGTCAGCAATGTAGTAGACATGTGGGGAATGTTTCAAAGAGCTATAAATTTCAATCAATCACTCAATAATTGGGATGTTAGCAATGTTTCAGATATGACTAATATGTTCGCTAGAGCAAAAAGCTTCAATCAATCACTCAATAATTGGAATACTTCCAATGTAAGAAGTATGTCAGGGATGTTTTTCGAAGCACTTGGGTTTAACCAAGATATTAGCTACTGGAATGTCAAGAATGTACTAGATTGTCAAGGTTTTAATTACCGAGGGAGATTAAAAAATGATTTTTTTCCTGAATTTAAGAACTGTTTAAGTTGGTGAAAAAAAGCATGAGAAAATATAATTTACTTACAAGAATAAATTTTGTTTTGATATCTCTGCTAACTATGTTATTGGCACTGAGGTGTAATCCTAATGAAATTTCTATTGATATTAAAGAAGAAAAAACATCCTTATTGACTATTGAATTTCAAAATTTACAAAAGGAACTTCAAGATCTGCAAAAGGAATACGATGCTTTAATAGATGAAAACCGAATAAAAAACAATAATATAGGAGTATTGCAAAATCAAATAAATCAACAAGGAAATAAAAACTTAGAGATATTAAATAATAGTGAAAAAATAAATGAAGAGATATTGATACTTAATGAGCAAGTAGAAATATTGAATAAAGAAATAGAAAACAGGAATAACCAATTACAAAAAATACTGTCAAGTAAAGAAATCAAATCTCTTTTAAACAACATTGAAAAAATAAAATTAGAAGTAGAAGCCACTTCAGAAGATATAAAGACACTAAAGCAAAACATTTACTTAGAGACATCTTCAAAAAATATAAAAGATGGGTGGTATCAGGTAAATAGAATAGGTAGAAGACAATTAAAAGATATAGAAAGAGGTCAATTTATTATAAATAGCGATTACATTTTTGACCCGTATGATTCATATATTAAAATTGAAAAAGGAATAATAGTTAACCGCGCATATATTGACCCATTAGCTCTTAGTCCACTTGAAGAACAATTCAACTTGTTAGCAGGAAGAGACATTTATGCGAGTGAAGTAGTTATTATAGTGGGAAGTTATCCAGGCTACCGTTATAGCGATTATTCAAAAGAAGATTTAGATCTCTACGAAAGAACATCTGCAGTTTATAACCGAGAATCTAAGCGCAAGAATATATGTCAGTATTATAATTTAGAAAGTACCTGTATTAATCTTTTATCAACTAGCTTACTTACGTGGCCTACTACAGAATTAGTGCCCGTTGAAAATATAAATGTGCCAACCATTTTACTCAGAGTTACAAACAAACAAGAGCCACGCCCATACTCAGATGGGCAAAAAACAGTTATTAGCTATCAAGCTGATATTACAGAACAAGTCGCAACTTATATTGATGAATTCCCCTACCCAACACAATTTAACTTCACCTCAAATAGAGGGTTTAAAAAAGATCCTATTTATTCTCAAATTGAAAGGAATGATCCTACTTCATATTTTAAAGCCTTTATAAAAGATGCAGCGAGACATGGAGTTGATCTATCACATATTGAGATTAAAAACTTCACAATTAATGTTGTCAAAGACTTTCCTTGTCCAGACGGAAGTGTCTTTTGTTTTGGAGGAATATTAGCAACTGCTAGTGGAGTCTGTAATGATGATATAATAGAAATCAATATCCTTGAAAGGATATGGAAATACGCTCCGGCATTTGATTATTATGATGAACTAATTCAAATTATTTGGCATGAATTAGGGCATGATATATTGAATTTAAATCATGTTTGTGAGCCTTATCATATATTATCTAGTATCGATGATGGAATATTATATGATAATCCAGAAAAAAAATGCAATATTATACCTGCGGGGAAAACTCATACATTAAGTTTTCGATATGACCACCCTAATGAAGAACTGAATTGGCAAAGGGCGGTAAAAGATATGTTTACAAAACACCGACAAGTATTATTTGAATGTAATCCAAAACAAGAAAAAAAATTGCACAAGCATACTAGAGCTGATGGCACAGTTTTTTGGCATTAAGAAGTTATGATTCTACCATCATTTGTGTGGAAAAAGGCTCAAATGACGAATGAAGTGTACCCCATTGTTAGGACAATTATTGGCCAAATTTAAGGGGATTATATACCTGAATGCCCAAAGGGAGCCTAAAAAAGAAATTACCGCACTTTATCAGGTGGGGTGAATAGAATCAACTTAGCTCTAATGCTTCTGGTGATTCCGCCGGTATGAATCGAGTGTTCTGTACCCCACTCATCGCCTCGACAACAAAATCGTTAAAACCCCCTTGGCCCATGTAACCCCACTCGGTCCAGACATCATGTCCGATCTCTAGTTAGTCGCTCCTTAAAAAGTCTTTTTTAGTGGTTCCAGCTCTATTATTTTGATGATCAAAGTTCTTTGAACTGACAATGAAGTCCCTCTGAAAAAGTAAAAAAGAACATCTTGGACTCATGGTTCCATGAATTTCTTCAGATTCCATCCCGTCGCGGCCAAAGAGGCATTGATCGTTGGCGATGGGGCGCCCATCAGATCGTTTTCCTGCAGACGATGTTCTGTTTTGAGATGGCCCATCAGCGGCTCGATGGCGGCTCGACGTCGGAACTTTTTCCGCTTCTTTTGTTTTTGATAGGGGGGATCACTTTTCAATGGTTTGCCTGGAATCGATCTCTTGGTCTCACCAATCGGACGTTTTCCGCGTCCGCCTCGATCATCGATCAGTTCTTGGGGAGCGAGACCGACGATGGATTCATGTTCTTCCAACAAGGGTTGGATGGTTTGGCGATCATGAGGGTTGCCCTCAAAAGCACCGATCGCCGTGATGATCATGGTTTGGCCTCCTGTCGCGATCAAGCCGACTTGATGACCAAATTCATCCATTCGATGAGCCTTGCCTTTGGCCATGCAAGCCGTGAATGGCATCGACTTTGTTTTTATCGAATCGCTGTTGATCGATCACTCGTTGGTACAGATCCAGCTCTTTTTGGTATGGGCTCCGCTGCAGAGGAGCGAGTTTTCTTTTTAGTTCTCGCACTTGTCGGCCCGCTAAGGTCTTGAGTTTGGAGATGGCCTTTTTGGCTTTTTGAGCTCGTCGAGGATGCTTCCCATTGAAGGTTTGACG
>JAPORT010000008.1 GCA_026710085.1 Flavobacteriaceae bacterium
AAACCAAATGAAATATGCTCGCTCATCCCGTAGAGTTGCGAGAACCAAATTTTAGGATGTTGCTTATCGATGTTGCATTGAGACATCAAATCAATACAATATTGAGTGCTCTTTTCATTGTGTGTTCCTAAAAACAAACTCATGCCATCTAAATTCTCCATAAGGAATTGGATTCCACGATGAAAGTTTGTGTCGGTTTCATTTTTTGAAGCACAAATGGGACTTTCAATTCCATGAGCTAATGCTCTTTGATTTTCTTTTTCAATGTAAGCCCCTCGAACCAATTTAACGCCTACGATTCGGTTGTTGGATTGAGCAAAATCTCTAAGATTTTTGAGTTTCTTGAAACCATCTTTTCGGTACATCTGAACAGTTATGAAAACAATAGGTTCTTTCTTATTGTGTTTTTTAATCAACTCTATCGTTAAATCATCGATTGCTTGTTGAATCCATGTTTCTTCAGCATCAATCAATAAAAATGCTTTTTTCTGAAAACACTTCTCTGCTATTTGATCAAACCTTTGCTTGACTCTATCCCATTCAAATAATTGATTATCATTGAATAGATGATTTTTTTGTTTGAGTTCAAATAATTCTGAACGGCCTAGAGATGTTGGTTTAAAAACAATAAATTTCAAACCCTGGTGTGAATTGGCATGATCGATTTCTTTTAGAATCTGATTGAAATTTTTGTCAAAGCTTTCTTCGTCTTGATTCCCTTCAACAGCATACCCAATGTAAGAATATATTTTTTGATTCCAATTATGCTGTACTACTTCTAAAGCCGATTCAATAGTTTCTCCAGAACAAAACTTTTTATAAACTGAGGGGCCAATAAACCAATGAATGGGAAAATTCGATTTTAGAATTTTTTCAATCAGACTGGCATCAATGTTTAAGATTCTTTTACTGAACAAAAGCTTTAATAGCCAATATTCTTTTTGGAGTTGCCAATTTGATTTGTGTTTGAATATTTCTTGAGTATGATTGAAGATAGCCACAAGTTGGTTATTGCATTCAAAAATAATTTGATTTCTCATTCAAGAACTCATCGAGCATATCTATAAATGTATCTTTGTCTTTTTGTTGCTGTGAATTCGAATCAATGATGTTATGAGTCCTTCAAATGTTTTTTATACCACTCATGCAGTTCAAAGATTCATCCATAGGATTGATAATAAAAAGCATTCCATAGGTTTTATTCTAGTCGATTCTAATACGAAAACACACTGTTTGGATGTCTTGCTTAAAAAGTGCCCTTCCCTTGAAAATCTGATGGTCATTGAAGTACCCCCAGGAGAAAAGAGCAAATCGCTCAAAACATGTCAGTCCATCTGGAAAACATTATCTCAACACGCGGCAGATCGTCATAGTTATCTCATCAATTTGGGAGGAGGTATGATTACCGACTTGGGAGGATTTGTGGCATCCATATACAAAAGAGGAATTTCATTTTATAACATTCCAACCTCATTATTAGGAATGGCGGACGCCTCGGTTGGTGGTAAAACAGGAATCAACTTTGAGTTATTAAAGAATCAGATTGGCACCATAACTGATGCTGCAATGGTCATCATTCTTCCTGAATTTTTAAAAACGCTGAATCAAAGAGAATTATTCAGTGGATATGCTGAAATGCTTAAAAGTGCTTTAATTCAAGATGCGAATTATTGGAAAGTATTAAAAAAGGGAAGCCCCATCGATTCGTTATTTATTACCAATCAAATCGAACAATCGATATATATCAAATCAGAAATCGTTTCTTCAGATAAATATGAAAAAGGCCAAAGAAAGATTTTAAATTTTGGTCATACTCTTGGACATGCCATAGAGGCTCATTTTCTTTCTTCAAAACAAGACGCTTATTTATTACACGGTGAAGCAATTGCTATAGGGATGATCTTAGAATCCTATATGTCCAGCAAACTCTTAACATTGAGTCCTTCTGCCTTAGAAGAAATCACGGAAACGTTTCAACGTTTTTATAAGCCAGTGAAAATTTCAAAAAGTCAGCAAAAGAAAATCATTGACTTATTAAGACACGATAAAAAAAATCAAGAAGGATTGGTTCAATTCGCTTTACTAGAGGCCATTGGAAAAGCAAAAAAAGACATGGTTGTTGTTGATGATTCGATGATTGATGAGGCTTTCGATTATTATTCTATGCAGAGTTTCGGCTCGCATTAATATTGCCGAATAACGATCGAACCACTAACTTTTCAAGAATTTTGAGTTCTTCTTGATTTGCACTTGTATCCTTTCTTAATTGATTGATACTTTGCAATGCAAATTGTTGTATCGTCAGTAGTGGAAGTGCGATATCTTCTCGAACTTTAATCGATGCTTTTCCAGCAGACTCGTACTCCATTAAGGTTTTGAATTCTGTAATTTCTAAAAGCAAACTTTTGGTCAAGACATATTCATCATAAATCATCTTCCAAAACGCTCCAAATTCATCATCATCTTTCATGTATGCCGTTAAATCAAAAAAAGATTTTGTAAGACTCATCATACTGTTGAAGACTAGAGTTCTAAAAAATCTCGATTGGTTAAAAAGTTTGATGACTCGTTTGAGTCGTTTTCTTTTTTTGAATTCATTAATAGCTGAACCGACGCCATAAAAACCAGGCACGTTTTGTTTTAACATACTCCAACTACCGACAAAAGGGATCGCTCTTAAATTTTCAAAAACAAATTTTTCAGATTGTCCCCTTTTGGCAGGACGACTGCCTATATTGGTTTTTGCATAGTAGTGCAAAGTGGACATCCTTTGGAGGTAGGGCACAAACTGTGGATGTTGTTTAAATTCAGTATACACTTGATAGCTTTTATTGGCTAATTCTGAAAGAGTGAGGCGATTACTTTTGGATAAGGTATTTTCTTTTCCAAGGAGCAGTCGACTGCGAACGCCAGCACTCAATAATTGTTCAAAATTAAATCTTGAAGAATCCAAACTCCCAAAATTAGAACTGATGGTTTGCCCCTGAATGGTCAATTGAATGTCATCAGAGATAATGCTGTTTCCTCTAGATGCATAAAACTGGTGTGTATTTCCCCCACCTCGAGCCGGTGGCCCTCCCCTTCCATCAAAAAAAGTCACTTTCAGTCCATACTTATGTGATAATTGACTTAATTCTTGTTTGGCTAAATAAATGCTCCAATTCGCCATGAGGTATCCACCATCTTTGGTCCCATCAGAAAAACCTAGCATGATGGTTTGATGATTCTTACGATTTTTTAAGTGAGATCGATATTTTGGATGACTATACAATCCTTTCATTACCGATAAGGATGTTTTTAAATCATGGATGGTTTCAAATAATGGTATAAAATCAACCGTAAGTTCTTTCCAACCAGATAAACGATAAAAAGCAAATAATTGGAGAATGTTTTCGATTGATTGCGTGTTACTGACAATATATCGATTACAAGACCGTTCGCCATTTGATGTTTGAATTTTTTTCATCAAACGGATGCTTTCTAGGGTATGTCGGGTTATTTCATCTTCAAAGATCGATGGAGGGACCTCTCCTTTTAAATTCGACAAAACGCTCAATCGTTGATCTAGTTTAAGCTTTTCATAATCTTTGTCGAGACCCTCGATATACAGATAAATACTTGGATGATTGACAATTTGCAAAAAGACTTTATGGTGCACTCGTGAATCTTGTCTTAAATCTAAATTGGCAAAATGGGTGCCGAAAAGTTTGACCTTATGAACTAAATCAATCACTTTGTTGATGTATAAAGAATTATGATTTTTTTCTAAATCCGTCACAATGCTTTGGAGGCTTTTTAATAAAAAAGGAGCCGAAAGTTGAACTTCGGAACTAGAATCATAGAGTTGATAATAAAGTTTTCTTTCTAGTTCCAAAACCTTATCATCAACACCAGGAAATGTTATTTTCTTTTTTAATTCGACAATATCTTTATAGTAACAACGTAGAATCGAAAATTTGAGTCGATTCGCTGTTTTAAGTGTGATTTCAGGAGTTACGTAGGGGTTTCCGTCTCTATCTCCACCTGGCCAAAATCCAAAATCAAAGATTGGATTATCAATGATATGGCTATCATACAAGTGAACCGATAGATAATTGCATATGGCACTTACAGAGTGATAAAAAACATTTTCTAGATACCATAGTAAACTGACGGCCTCATCGTAAGGAGTTGGTTTTTTCTTTTTAAAAAAAGGCGTCATGCCTAATTGAATCAGCAATTCTTGACTTTTATTGATATCTCCTTGCTTGATGGCCTCGCTTAAATCATTGATTAAAATCAATACAGTGTCAGGATAGAACTGTGTTGGATGAGCCGTTAATACGATTCGGATATTATAATGTTTTAAGAACTCTTGACTTTCGTGATACTTGTCAACATCAAAAATTTCTTCTTTCAAGTGTCTCAGAGAGCCCCGACCATAACGATTGTTTATTTTATAGAAAGCAGCATCTTCAATGGCATCAAACAATACAATTTGTCTTTCGATGTATTGGATGAAACGAAAAAGTAAATCTAATTGCTCTTTCGAAGAAGCATTGGGCAAAAACTTACTACAAAAATTTTCAACTATTTGTTTGGGATTCGACCCTTCTTGATATCCTGTTTTACATAAGTCATAAAATAGAGGTAATAAAATAGAAGTCTTTCGAATGTCATCAAATGGTAGCGTTAAAAAGAGGCTATTGAATATCCGGTATTGTGAAAGAACCGTATCGTTAAATCTCTCTAGTTTGGATTCTTCATCATAATTCGGAGCTTCAATCATGACTTATTTGAGGGATTGGAACATGTAGTCTAACAATCTTCTTTTATCATTAACGACCTCTCCCATGGATATAAAAGATTCAGTGCGTAAAACGCCATTGATATCGTCAATACTGTAAATGATTTCTTTGATGTGAAAAGTATCTTTAGCACGTACTTTACAAAAAACATTGTAGGGGCCTAATGTCACCTGTATCACGGTAATGAATGGAATTTTTTTAAGTTTTTCCATAACGATTTCAGTCGAATTCCTATTGGTGCGATCTAAATGAATTCCCACAAATGCAACGACAGGAAATCCTAACTTGACATAATCTAAGTTAAGATTGGTTCCAAGAATCACTCCAGAATCCATTAACTTTTTGACCCTTACATGAACCGTACCCGTAGAAACTTTCAGTTCTTCAGAAATTTTTGTAAAAGGAACTCTCGTATTTTGCACTAAAAATTCGAGGATTTTGTGATCGATATGATCAATTTTTTCAGTCTTCATAGTGCAAATTTACAAATAAATACCTTAAATTTTGACAATATGATAATAAAAGAGATGAAATTTTATTAACCTAAATAATTTAAAGACTTTCGATGTGCAAATATAGTATTGAAGATTTTAAAATGGGACCATTCTTAAAAATAAAAAAGGTATCTGAAAATTTAGTCAATTGGATGGAATCCATTTTTGATGGGTATGAAGTTGTTGCTAATCAACAGATTATGAGATAGTGATGTGCTTATAAAACCATCCTTCTTTGAATGAATTGATTTAGTTGCGAATCAATGATTTGAATTGAATCATGAAACACTCTCGTTTTTAAAGGTTTCCATTTGGAACAGTCGAAGGTCACATGGGCTCTTTTTGGCACCATAGAATCAGAACTCATGAGCGTCGGTAGAAAATGAATTTGATTATCGATAAGCTCTTCCTTAAGAGTTAAAAATAAATGTTCATAAACTCTTGCTTTTCCATTGGAATTGATGGTCACATTCTTTAGCTGAATATCTGAAAACTCTACTTGATTTATCGGTATCGAATCATATACTTTAATCCATGGAGCAAAAGCGGTTTTTGGGGAAGTCGAAGCCACAGTCAATAGAAAACGAAGGGAACGATAAATGAGTTGAGCTGAAGTATAGCGATGATAATCATTAGGGATAAAGCCAGCTTCAAAAAGAATGGTAGGCGTTCCTAAAGAAGTAAATGCATCACCCACACAGTGTTTGTTGAATTCATCAGAATATCTAGAGACTCTATGTGGTACAAACTCCTGAACATGACGGACCATTTCTACAATATAGTTCATGGCAATCGTTCTTGCAGGGGTTACCGATCGTTGTTGATCAGCTGCTGGTGCTAAAAAAGAAATTGCTGCAGATGGGCCACCAGAACCTGCAGCATAAATCGTTCGTTGATCATGTAGATTACAGGCTAAATCTGGAGAAATTTTTCGATGTAAATGATTTAGAATGTTACTTTCCGCTTGAGACAATCGTTGAGCATCTCTATTTAAATCAATGCCATTCAAATTTTCTCTTTTGTAAGTGAATGCTCCATCAGGATTCAATTGCATGATCACCGATACTCGTGTTTTGGATAAAATCGTGTCAACATCATCAAATTGTTCTGTGTGAGATTTCGAGTTTAAGGCTATCCATTCCAATAAGAATTGTAATCCATAGGTTGAGGTAGGTTCATTGCCATGCATTTGAGACCATATCAAAATATGAAAATCACCATGTCCAAATTGTATCATTTGGATGGGATAATGGTTTTCCGAGTGTCCAACGGTGGTGATACTAAAAACAGAAAACGAATTCAAAAAATCAATGAATTGATGCAATCGAATTGGTGAAAAATATTTATTCAAAACGATTCAAAAATAAACAATGAAGAATTTTAATTGTTAACATTTATAAACTCTGATAAACCACATCTTGTAAATTTAAGATATAGAAATGTAAAACAATTCAGTAAGCTACTCTCTTCCTTAGATTTTAATAATGACTGGTAAAACTAAAAAATACAACCTAAATCTAACGATAGAGAATAAATAGAAGCAGGAATACAATTATAAACACAAAGAGAAATATAATTCACAAAAGACAACAATAAAAATATTTTAGATTCCTTGTTATTGTTGTCAATTGTTTATTTTTGAAATATGAATGATGTTGATACGGGTAACTTATTGGAACGGATTCGACAGATCATGAATTCTTATGGTTTGTCAAATTCTCAATTTTGCGAAAAAATAGGCGTTCAGCGATCGTTACTCTCTCATGTTTTATCCAAGAGAAATCGACCAAGTTTGGACTTTTTATTGAAAATTTACCATGGTTTTGATTTTGTAACATTGGATTGGCTCCTATTAGGAAAAGGAGATGTCCATCTTCCCCAAAATTTGTTTCGTAAAGAGTCTCAGGTTTCAGAAACACATTTTTTGGATATGAATAAGAAACAAGCCAAAGAAAATCAGGATAATAATCAAATTCAAGAGAACCCCTCCCCTACCCAACAAGAAAATCCAGTCCCTGAAAGTTTGGATTCTAAGGAAAGCCAAGTAGTTGATGCGGTAGATGAAATTATATTCTTCTATCCTGATAAAACGTTTAAAAGATTTCAAAAGAGAATTAATTAGTTTTTAGATTTGCACCTCATGAAGGGTGTGATTTTTTTGAAAGTCCTTGCCATAATCTTTTGTTTTGTCGGTTGTTATTCTGTAGAAAGAAATTGCGAACAGTTTCGAAAAGGTACGTTTTCCTACTCGACCTTAATCGATCATCACATCCAGACGTCTATTTTTATTCGTGATAGTTTGTATGAAATAGAACTATATGACCAAGTTGTGGATTCGTCATCTATTCGATGGGTCAATGATTGTGAGTTTGTTTTAACCAAACTTAATCCCATCGAATACAACGACCGAAAACCGATAAGAATTAAAATTTTAACCACTTCTTTAAATCAATATACCTTTGAGTTTTCACAAGTTGGAGATAACAAAAATGTAGTCAGAGGTGTCGTAACTAAAATTTCTGATTCCATTAATTCGAAAGATTTATTTGAAAATCACCTCTAATGAAATGTTTTGTAATACATTTAAAATCAACTTTTTTTGCCAATAATGATTCTCTAAAATGATTCCTGAAATATTAACAGCACTTCTCATTCTAACATTGCTTGAAATCGTATTAGGAATAGACAATATTGTTTTTATCTCCATACTCGCACAAAAGTTTCCTAAAAACATAGGACGCAGACTCATGCGGATTGGATTGATGATTGCCATGGTCACAAGAATTCTTTTTCTATTCATGCTTCTGTGGCTCAATCAAATGCAAAAACCATTTTACACCATTGATTTAACTTACTTTTCTGCAAGTCTATCCATTAAATCGTTAATTCTCTTTTTAGGAGGCGTTTTTTTGGTTTATAAGGGGACTCGAGAAATCTATTTAAAAGTCGAAGGGCATCAAGACAAGGTCTCTGATGTAAAAACCCCAACTGGAAAATCTGCATTTACAAAATCCTTAGTTCAGGTGGTCTTAATTGACATGGTTTTTTCTTTTGACTCGATTTTAACAGCTATAGGCATGACCAATGGCGTTCAATATCAAAATTTCATCATCATTACTTCCATCATCATTGCCATAACGGTCATGCTCACTTTTGCAAACCAAATCAGCCATATTATTTCAAAGCATCCTTCACTTCAAGTTTTGGCTTTATCCTTTTTGATATTAATTGGCTTTTTATTGATTTCAGAGGCCACGCATATCTCTAATACTGTGGTCTTTGATACGCATGTCAATGCCATACCCAAGGGGTTGTTATATTTTGTGATTGCCTTTTCTTTGATTATCGAAGCCGTTAATTTAAAAATAGGAAGCAGAAAAAGAAACCATTAAGTTGGAGGATCAATCAGACACTTGATTCTATTCCATTGAAATCCTATTCTTTAGGAAATAAAAGACCCTGAATGGTTTTAGGAAAGGTGGCGTTCCTATTTTCAACTTCCTTATTCTGACTTGTTGGAACATTGGGTTCGGCAAATGAGACGACTTGAATGCTTGCGATTCTGTTTTTTGTTAGAATCTTACCAACTGCTTTCACTCCTTTTGTCAACACTTGCTCATGAACATCAACCGTTAAAGTGGGTAGTATCGGTTTGTTTCTTTTTTTCTTGAAATGCACTTCAAGAATTGGTTTTTGTAGGAAAGTAATGAAGTCCAAAGTGCATTTTTCTGGTACCACGCTAGTCGTTTTTTTTATGTCATCCAAAGAAAATAATTTGATAAAGTGTGCTTTTTTCTCTGGATTGTAATAAATCACAGTACTAGATTCCTTTGGATGAAATTTTCTTATGTGCGTGTCTTTACTGGTTAAGTGCAAAGATGTTTTAGCTGGTCCTAGAACCAGATCTTGATTCTTTGATAGATAGATGATTTGATCGCCGCCTTGAAATTCACCAAGAAGTTCGCCTCTATTTTCGGTATTCAATCGATAGATGGTCTTATCAAACCAGAGCTTTCTAGATGCCAAAGTTGATTTACCAGAAGATTTTAATAGGATTCGATTGACGGTATGCTTGGTTAATATTTTACCAATACTGCCCCTAGAAGTAATGAATACATCAGAGAAGTCATAATCAAATCGGAGTTTTCTTGTTTTAGAATTGGCTCTTAGGATGACGCTTATGATTTCGGCTTCTCCATTGGGGTTCACCGTTAAGTATAAAATTTTAGATTTGGGATTTCCTTTCGTTAAATCATAGGAACGTCCTCTCGTTATGGATGTAATGGGAAATCTTTTGATATAAGCGATACCTGATGAACTATCTCTATAGACCAAATTGTAGATGGTTCGATCATCAGATTTTTTAAACACACCAATGTATCGGATCGATTTTTCAATAAAGACTTTGGGTTCGACTTTAATAACTTGCATGTTACCACTTTCGGTAATGATCACAAGATCATCAATATCAGAGCAGTCACAGATAAATTCATCCTTTTTCATGCTGGTGCCGATAAACCCATCTTTTTTATTAGCATAAAGTTTGAGTTGTCGAGTGACGACCTTTTTGGCATCTACATCATCAAATACACTTATTTGAGTTTTTCGTGATTGATTCGATCCATAGACTTTTTTGAGGTTTCGGAAGTAGTTGATCACGTAATCCGTCAGATGTTTTAGATGATGTTTTATATCGTTTATGGAATCATTCAAATCTTGGATACGTTTGTTCGATTTATTAGCATCAAACTTTGATATTCTTCGAATTTTTATTTCAGTTAGCCTCACGATGTCATCAGTGACAATTTCTCGAATCAATTGATTTTGATACGGTTTGAGTCCCTGATTTATTGTTGACAAAATGCCTTCCCATGAGTCTTGATTTTCTATTGGAGCGTATATTTTATTTTCTATAAATATCTTTTCCAAAAGTGCATTGTGAAGTTGGTCTTCAAATTCGGACAGTTTCACTTCAAGTTCTTTTTTCGTCAGTTCAACCGTTAAATCTGTAGACCGTTTTAATATTTCACTGACGGGTAAAAAATGGGGTTTATGATCTATAATCACACAAGAAAGTGGTGAAATGGATACTTCACAATTTGTGAATGCATAAAGCGCACTAATGGTCTTATCAGGGGACACTTGGTTGGGAAGATGTATGAGAATTTCGACCTGAGCCGATGTATTATCTTCGATTTTTTTGATTTTAATTTTCCCTTTATCATTCGCCTTTAGAATGCTATCAATCAATGAACTGGTGGTTGTCGCAAAAGGAATCTCACGGATCATCAAGGTGTTTTTGTCTCTGATTTCGATCTTTGCACGGACTCTTATTTTTGATCCGCGTACCCCATCTTTGTAATTTCGAATGTCGATACGGCCTCCCGTATTAAAATCGGGATAGAGCTTGAATGTTCTGCCTTTGAGGTATGCAATGCTCGCTTGAATCAGTTCATTAAAGTTATGAGGTAAAATTTTTGTTGAAAGTCCGACAGCAATCCCTTCTGCTCCTTGGGCAAGCAACAAAGGAAATTTAACAGGCAAAGCGATGGGTTCATTTTTTCGGCCATCATAAGAAAGTTGCCAGTGGGTTATCTTCGAATTATAGACAACCTGTAGTGCAAATTTTGTGAGACGAGCTTCAATGTATCGAGAGGCTGCCGCGTTATCTCCTGTCAATGTATTTCCCCAGTTTCCTTGTGTATCAATCAATAAATCTTTTTGCCCTAATTGAACTAAGGCATCAGAAATACTCACATCACCATGAGGATGGTATTGCATGGTATGACCCACAATATTGGCAACTTTATTGTACCGTCCATCGTCGAGATCTTTCATCGAATGAAGAATACGACGTTGTACTGGTTTTAATCCATCAGATAAACTTGGAATCGCTCTTTCTAGAATAACATAGGAGGCATAGTCAAGAAACCATTCTTGATACATACCTGAAACCATTTGTGGATCTTCAAAATTCATCAAAGAATCATTGTTCTATAAAAGAATTCAATATGGGACTAC
The DNA here is from genome assembly GCA_026710085.1 of Flavobacteriaceae bacterium. Lineage (GTDB taxonomy): Bacteria > Bacteroidota > Bacteroidia > Flavobacteriales > Flavobacteriaceae > Bin25. The sequence goes on from JAPORT010000008.1 coordinate 11,303, forward strand.
TTACTGATGTATTTCCAAAAGCCAATCATAACTCTATGAATGGACTAAATCGAGTTCAACTTTTAAATTATCGATAATAAACTCTTGTCTCTGGGGAGAGTTTTTCCCCATATAAAACGAGAGTAGTTCGTCAATTGTAGTGTCTTTTCCCAAATGAACTTGATCCAATCGAATCTTTTTTCCAATAAAATGAGCAAATTCATCAGGAGAAATCTCTCCCAGTCCCTTAAATCTCGTTATTTCAGGATTGCCTTTGAATGATGTCATGGCTTTCTTTTTTTCAGCATCATTATAACAGTAGATGGTTTTGTTTTTGTTACGGACTCTAAATAACGGGGTTTCTAGAATATAGAGATGTCCATTACTGATTAGTTCGGGAAAGAACTGAAGAAAAAAGGTTAGGACTAATAATCTGATATGCATTCCGTCAACATCTGCATCTGTAGCAATGACAATTTTATTATACCGAAGGTATTCGATTCCATTTTCAATATTTAGTGCTGATTGAAGAAGATTAAACTCTTCATTTTCATAGACGATTCTTTTGGACATCCCATAAGAATTGAGGGGTTTGCCTCTCAAACTAAAAACAGCTTGGGTGTCCACATCACGACACTTTGTAAGGGAACCACTAGCGGAATCTCCTTCAGTTATAAAAATAGTTGATTCTGTGTTTCTATCGGATTTATTATCAGTAAGATGTATTCGACAATCTCGAAGTTTTTTATTATGTAGACTAGCTTTTTTTGCTCGTTCTCTAGCTAGTTTACGAATACCACTAAGTTCTTTTCTTTCTTTTTCAGCAATCAGTATTTTATTTAATAGTTTTTCAGCAACCTCCGAATTGACATGCAAATAGTTATCGAGTTGTTGCTTTAAAAAATCACCAATAAAAACTCTTACAGAAGGAAGTTTCCCACCCATTTCTGTAGATCCCAATTTTGTTTTGGTTTGAGATTCAAAAACAGGTTCGATCACTTTAATACTCACAGCGGCAATAATGGATTTTCGTATATCACTAGAATCATAAGACTTTCCATAAAAGTCTCGAATGGTTCGAACCACACTTTCTTTGAATGCTGAAAGGTGTGTGCCACCTAAAAGTGTATTTTGACCATTGACAAAAGAATGATATTCTTCACTGTAGTTGGATTTGCTGTGGGTCAGTGCTATTTCAATGTCATCATCTTTTAAATGGATGATGGGATATAGTAATTGATTTTCCGAGTAACGATCTTCAAGCAAATCTTTGAGTCCATTTTTTGAATGATATCGTTTGTTATTGATATAGATGGATAATCCAGGATTGAGGTAGGTATAGGATTTAACCATTTCTTCAACAAACTCATAGCGAAAACGATAATCTTCAAATACGGTCTGATCTGGCTTGAAATGCACCAAAGTCCCCCAAGGTTGATCGGTGTTTTTAGGGTTAGATTCTTCAAGTTTTGCCCCTTGTTGGAAATGAACTGCTTTGGTGAGATTATCTCGAATGGATTCGACTTGAAAATGAGCCGAGAGAGCGTTGACGGCTTTCAACCCTACGCCATTAAGGCCTACCGATTTTTTAAAAGCGACGGTATCGTACTTTCCTCCAGTATTCATTTTGGACACCACATCAGATAACTTACCTAGGGGGATGCCTCGACCATAATCTCGTACTTTAACAGAATCATCCAATAACTGGATATCGATACGATTCCCAGCCCCCATCACAAATTCATCAATACAGTTGTCCAACACTTCTTTCAATAGCATGTAGATGCCATCATCTTGGGATGATCCATTACCCAATTTGCCGATGTACATCCCTGGTCGTTTGCGGATGTGTTGGTGCCAATTGAGAGATTTTATTTCTTCCTCGGTATACCGAATTGGTGCTATATTCATACTCAAAAACCAAAATTAGCAATCCCTCGTATTCTTCTCTGAATAAGAATTTAACAGATAATGAAAAAGGATGGAGTTTATTTAGAATGATCCCATTAGTTTGATTCTATATGGTATTCAGGGTCCAGATATATTTCCTCATCGATATAAGACAACGTATTGGTTTCATGAACAAAAGCAATAACTCTATAAGTTTGATTGATGAAATCGATGAAAAAGTGACCGTCATAAATGGCTATGTACCATTCCTTAGTACAACATAGAAACCCAATCGTCCATAGTTCGACAAGGAGCAATTCATGTGTTATGTGTCGACTATGGAATGCAACGATATCCTAAACTATTTGATCGAAACGAAATGAAGAATGTTCGTTAACAATTCTCAGTTGGAATGAACTTTCCGAAAAAGTGAAAGAACGAGCATCCCAAGTTAGTCAGTAAGCCACTATCTTTATTTGTAATTTACTCTCCCTTTTATGTCTATAAGAAAACCTATTTTGACTACGAAACTCTACCCACATTAAGCCCTCAAGAACAGGAAGAAATAGATCAATTAGTGTATCCATGAAATATCAAAAACCATCAAAAGACAGCTTATCCATTGTCTATTTTGGATTTATCGACCAAGAAAGAATCAGGATTTTCATTATCGATCTAATTGCTGTGGGATTAGCCATCATAGGATTTTTTTTGACCAATTTCAATCTAACATTCATTGTGTTTCCTATATTTATACGGTGTTGTTCACCTCAGAAATCAAAAATGGCTCACGGATGACGATTTGGGACCGAGAGTCTGAAACACGAGGACGATATTAACCATGAATACGAGATCTCTTAAAATATGAAAAAAACAATAAAAATCATGCACATCTTATGTTGGTGTGGGTGTGCTTTCGTGGCCATCGGGCAACAAAAAGAAATCCCGTTGGCGCAATACCTCGCGGATGGCCGAACCCAATTCCCAGCACAGGCCACCGATTGCGGTTGTGGAGGCATGATTCCCACCACCTTCCAAGATGAAAAGGTACAATATGTTCATCAGGCTCTTGCCATCGATTATGAACCAGATGATCATGAACGAACCACTTATGAAATTATTTTATCTCGAGCATATATTCCAAGATCATCGGCCAAACGATGGCGATGGAAAAAAACGAAGCGCTTCTTGGATGATCTCAAAACCCAAGGATTGAGTACTGAAGATTTTCAATATCGATTGGGTATCCATTTCGATGATATCCTAAGAAATCACCGTGTGCGAATACAAAAATTCTTGGAAAAATTACCATTAGACATGTATTACCAAATGCCAAATTCTTAAAAATTATGAATTATATGAAACAATTAAAATGGATTCTATTGGTTGTTCTGCTGACCACGTTTGGTTGTAAATAGTCGCTCCTTAAAAACTCAAACAGCAACTTTTTATGAAGACGAATAAACATTGTCATCATTTTATTTTGCTATAATGCATTTATTTTTCTTCAAACTGTTGGCATGGTTTTAGTGATAGTCAATCTTGAATAAGATTAGTTAATTCACACCAAGTTATATTTTAAACTGCTTTTTGTAAGATAGAGATCATCTTTGTATTTCATCAGGTATGCATGCTATCTATAAAAGACCACCAGTAAAATCAAGTGCTCGCACTATACAGAATACCAATTATTGTTAATGGACCTAAATTGAACTCATGAAAAAGAAAAAATACCTAAAATTACCGTGTTTGATGTCGCTTCTTACATTCTTGATCAATAGGGAGAAATGTCTACGTGGAAACTTCAGAAACTTGTTTATTACAGTCAAGCATGGGCTTTAGTTTGGGATGACAAGCCATTGTTTGAACAGGATTTTCAAGCATGGATAAATGGTCCTGTTTGTCGAGATTTGTATGAAAAACATAAAGGTAAATTCTCTATCAATAAATCCGATTTGATTGGGAATTCAAAAGGTCTAAATGATCGTCAAAAAGACACGATTAATTCAGTTTTAGAATACTACGGAAATAGATCGGCGCGCTGGCTAAGTAGTTTAGCCCATCTTGAAGACCCTTGGAAAAAAGCAAGAAAAGGAATGAATCCTAGAGAGAGAGGCAATTCTGTAATTGGCTTAGAATCAATGGCAGAATACTACTCAAGTATCAATTACGAGAATGCTGTATTTGAATAGGTCATGATGGCTAAAAGGAGAAAAAAGAATTGGTCTAAGAATCTCAAGAAATCCCCAAATGTGAAACTTGAACCCCCAAAACCCTTTAAATCATTACACGAGTACGCTGTATCAGATAGTTTTTTAAAAACTGGCGTAGAGAAATTTAAAGGGACAATGGAATTATTTGACTTTAATAATAGCGCTTGGGGATTTAATGAAAATTTCTATAAGCGTGATTGGTGTAGTGAAATACTACCAAAACTAAATTCAAGAGAAGAGGATACTTGGAAAAAAATAGCAAACGAACGTAATACAAACAATCATACCAAACACCATCATATCGATATATCAAGGATAATCAAAATAGCTCAAAAGAGATTGACGGATTTAAATTTAGATGATTCTAAAGAACTTTATTCATTTAGACTCGATGGTAAAAAAAGACTTTATGGTATGTTAGATTATCCAATATTCAAGATGGTATGGTATGATTCCAAACATGAAGTTTACCCAATCTTTCGTTAGTTAAATGAGAATACGTATGAATGTAAAGCAGTTATTCTTCATTTTTACAATCACTTAATACATATATAAGATTTGCAGTGAGTTAAGATTCTCAATCTTGTTACTCTTTTCATTATCGTGTATTTCATAAGATTTTTTGGATAAAGA
>JAPORT010000062.1 GCA_026710085.1 Flavobacteriaceae bacterium
CAAAATTCTTAAAAATAAACTGAAGAGAGATTATAATGATGACATTGATCAGTTACCGAAAGAGGATGATTAAGTAAGAGTGTAAGACTACTTTAATATTTTCAAGCCCAATCAAAATTTTCTCTATTTTTAAATTGGAAAATCCTTTAGTTGTGAAGTTCCCACAAATAGGAGATTTAAATACGTCATGATGTTAATTTTTAAGTCACATAAATTCCGAAAAACTCTATTTGAAGGCTCCTATTCTCAAGGAATCTTACAAGTATCCTAATAACACATACCTTCAAAAAAAATAAATTTTATTCTCTAAGGTACTCTTGATCAGTGTGGAAACCCATATAGAGCCCCCAATAAAATTAGGATTGAATTTAGCTTGATCGATCCGTTTTTAAATTTTTACCAAGCATAAACAGATGAATACCAATTTGTCTTCTGCAACATATGGTTGATGATTCCCTCATTATTCTCAAACGAAGACAATGTGAAACACAAAGATTATTTCCTGATTTTGAAAAGTAATTGTAACAACGTAACATAGATTGGAGATTCCATCTTAGCTGATTATGCAATATTGAATTTTCACGATTCTTTATAATTTTTATAAAAACAACTATATTTAACGCCAATAAATTTTAATACACCTACAATGAAGAAAACCTTACTTCTCATGGCCATATTTGCTCTTGCACCAATGGCTTTTGGATTTGCCACAACTGATACTGTTTCTGAGGAAATAACTATTGCAGTACTCCAAGATGATGTGGTTACTGAAGAAACTTCTACTGGATTCACACAAGAACTCAAAAAACGATTTATCGAAGGAGGCCCCGGATTTATGGGTATCGTATTGGTCTGTTTGATTTTGGGGCTTGCAATATCTATTGAGAGAATTATATACTTAAACCTAGCGACAACAAATAACAAACGATTAATCCAACAAATTGATACGGCAATTTCAGGAGATGGTGGTGTGGAAGAAGCCAAAGAGATTTGTCGAAACACAAGAGGACCCGTTGCGTCGATATTTTTCCAAGGACTCGACCGATTGGATGAAGGAATTGAAAGTGCTGAAAAAGCAGTCGTAGCTTATGGAGGTGTTCAAATGGGACAGCTTGAAAAAAATGTATCGTGGATCTCACTATTTATTGCACTGGCACCTATGCTCGGGTTCATGGGTACCGTTATCGGTATGATTCAAGCTTTTGATAAAATTGAAGCTGCAGGAGATATGCAGCCTTCTTTGGTTGCTGGTGGTATCAAAGTTGCTCTTTTGACAACTGTATTTGGATTAATAGTGGCCATCATATTACAAATATTCTATAATTACATTATCGGAAAGATTGATTCTATTGTGAATAACATGGAAGATTCCTCAATTTCACTTGTTGATATTTTAGTTAAACATAAAAATTAATTGTCCATGAATTTTCTATCGACAGATACCGAATATGCATCAAAACCGGTCAAAGTAGCTCGAATAGTGACTCTGATACTTTCTTTTTTAGGATTATATCTGTTATTAAGAGTCTTATTTATCGGTGATGAGCAGATTGAAATGGGTGCTGCAGTAGGTGATTTTGGTCCAGTTTCTTCATTTGTTGGATTGGCTATTATCACATTGCTTTTGACCACGCTCGTAACACTTTTGTTTGCTTTAAGAGATATCTTTCGAGATAGAAAAACGCTCAGAAAATCTCTTTTGGCCATCGGATTGTTTTTGGGAGCCTTTTTAATTGCTTTTTTGCTTTCTTCAGGAGAAGAAACACCTATGAAAGACAATCAAGTTTTATCAGCCGCTGGTTCAAGAATGGTCGAAACTGGCCTCAAATTATTTTTTATTTTGGTTATTGTTGCTTTCTTTTTGATGATTTGGGGAGGAGTCAGTCGAATCTTTAAACCTTCAGGCAATGCCTAGAAAAGTATCTGATGTCAATGCAGGTTCAATGGCAGATATTGCATTTCTGCTACTGATTTTCTTTCTTGTAACCACCACAATTGAAACCGATAGTGGGATCAATCGAAAACTGCCTCCGATGGATCAGTTGGATGATCCGCCTGAAATAAAAGAGCGAAATATTTTTGAGGTTGTTGTCAATAAGTATAATCAACTTTTGGTTGAAGAAAACTTGACCGAATTGGATGATTTACGAGGCTTAGCCATTGAGTTTTTGGATAATGGAGCTGGTGAAGATGAAGAGGCATGTGATTATTGTCAAGGCAATCGTGATCCTAGTTCGTCTGTGAATCCAGATCGAGCTGTCATATCATTGAAAAACGATCGAGAAACATCTTATAAAGTATACATAGCAGTCCAAAATGAATTGGTTGGAGCATATAATGATTTACGAAATAGAGAATTTGTGCGCTTATTTCCTCAAGAATCCATGACGTATGTCGAAGCTCAAAACACTTACGATGATCCACGAACGGACTTGGACACTCGAGAGGCATTAAAACCAAAGCTTGATCAAGTCAAACAAATGTTTCCTCAAAAACTTTCTGAAGCAGAACCTTCTAAAGCAAATCGAAATTAATCATCATGTCAAAATTTGTCAAAAAAAAATCAGGAGACTTACCCGCTATTTCGACAGCATCTCTGCCTGACATCGTTTTTATGTTACTCTTTTTCTTTATGGTAGCAACTGTTATGCGTGATAGTACTTTGATGGTTTCAAATGTACTTCCAACAGCAGATCAAGTACAAAAACTTGATAAAAAAGATCGCATCATGTATATCTATGCAGGAAAACCATCCATAAGATATCGTGAGACTTTCGGAAACCAAGCTAGAATCCAACTCAATGACAAATTTGCAGATGTTGAAGATGTAGGTCCCTTCGTATTAGCTGAACGTGCCTCAAAAAGGCAAGAATTACAAAATGTATTGACCACCGCCTTAAAAGTCGATGGTGAAACCAAAATGGGACTCATTACCGATATCAAACAAGAACTCAGAAAAGTCAGTGCTCTCAAAATCAATTATACAACAAGAATTGGCTCTTCTGTACAAAATCTCAATTGAAATCAAATTTTCTTCGGTGGAATAAATTTAGGATAGGGGGATTTATATTTATTCATAACATCGAGGAATGCATGGGTGTCATTTCAAATTTGATTTCAATACATTAGAAAGAGACTTTAGGTCTCTTTCTTTTTTATATTCAGTTTTAAAATTCTGTTAAACAAGATCATCGATTGTTCTCTCAATTAATACTTGAAATTGAACTACTTGAAACTATTTTATCATATTTTGTTTCCAAGCATTCTTTTTTTAGGTTCATTAGGCTATGGGCAAAACACTCAAAGAACAAATGATCCATACCGAGAAGATCAGGTTTATTTAGGATTATCTTTTTTATCCATAGTTAGGAATCAAAGTGATTTTTTTCAAAAAGGAGTTTCGAGTCATTTTCAAATCGGGATTATTCGAGATCTCCCTCTATCCGCTAACGGCAAGTGGGCCGCTGGTATCGGTCTAGGATACTCAACAGCGCAATTCAGTTCGAATCTAAAAAGACGCTCCTCTTCAAACACTGAAAAAACAGCGTATGAATTAGAGCGAGAAGCAGGTTCATCCACAATAGCTCATGGATTTCAGTCTATTGAATTTCCAATAGAATTGAGATGGCGGAACAGTTCCCCAACTGATTATCAATTTTGGCGAGTCCATACTGGTATCAAATTTCTTTGGAATATTTCGGCTAAATCAAAATTTGAACATTCCAAAACTAATATACTAAATGAAGTTAATCGTTGGAGCCATGAATTGTTTGTAGCTTTTGGTTATAATACATGGAATATTTATGTCTCTTATGAAATCAAAGCAGTTCTGACGAATCTTCCAATCATCAACATGGAAAATTCGTTACAAATGAATGCTTTAAAACTAGGCTTGATTTTTTTCCTTCTCTAATTGTTTTCTTAAACGAGATACTGGAATTTTCATTTGCTCTCGATATTTGGAAACAGTTCTTCGAGCAACTTGATATCCTTTGGCTTGAAGCATTTTAGAAATAGTAATATCCGAAATTGGTTTGTTTTTGTTCTCTGACTCGATAATTTCTTTGATGGCACTTTTAACATTATACGATGAGATTTCATCGCCGTCTTTTGTTCTTAATCCTTCTGAAAAAAAATATTTTAAAAGTTTCACTCCGTAAGGGGTATCGATGTATTTGCTGCTTGTCACTCGCGATATTGTTGAAATATCCATCTCTACTTGATCTGCTATATCTTTCAACGTCAGCGGTTTTATTTTTTTTTCATCACCAGATAAAAAATATTCCACTTGATGATTGATGATGGCTTTTACCGTAGTTTCTAAAGTATTGTATCGTTGGCTAATCAAATTAATGAATGTTTTGGCTTTATCAAGTTTGGATTTGATATATTCCATTGTTTGCTTTTGCTCCTTAGTTATCTTTTGACTACCCAAGTAGCCTTGCAACATTCGTCTGTAAGAATCTGAAATTTTTAGTTTTGGATGGTTGGCTTGATTTAAACTCAATATCACTTCATCTCCCTCAATAGTAACCGCAAAGTCTGGAACGACATATGCGGTTCTCTGTGAGTTGCCTGAGGAACCTCCTGGTTTTGGATTTAAATTTGAAATAATGTTGGATGCTTTAACTAATTGATCTTGATTTATTTTCAAATTCGTTTTTAACTTCTCAAAGCGTCTATCAGCATAGAGATTAAAATGTTTTTCTATAATATCAATAGCGTGTTGAACATCGATTGTCTTCTTAGGTTTTCTTTTGAGTTGAATAAGCAAGCACTCTCTTAGGTCTCGAGCTCCTATTCCAGGTGGGTCTAAACTTTGAATGGCTTTTAAAACTGGTTTTAAATCATTAACGCTTATATCAATATTGTGATTAAAAGCCAACGTATCAATGATATCTTGGTCGGATAACCGGATATACCCATTATCATCAATACTTCCAATAAGAAATTCTGCGATAGGTAATTGCTCGGGTTTGAAATTTAATGAACCTATCTGATCCATAACCTGCTGGAGAAAGCTCAACTCGAAAGCTATTGGTATTGATTCTTTTTCTTCTGGGGCACCGTATTTATCATAGACTCGATAATGAGGAATGTCATCATCTAAACCATATGAGTCACTATTAAAATCCTTTTCTTCTATAGAACTTTCTGAATCATTCACATGATCTTGATTGAGATTTTTTGATTCGGAATTGGAATTATATTCATAGTTGTTACGTTCTAAAGCTGGATTTTCGTTTATTTCCATTTCTACCGCTTGTTCCAACTCTTCCAAGTTCAATCGAATATGGTTCATCAATTGAATCTGCAATGGTGACAAACGAGTAGTTTGTTGTAGTTTTTGTTGCTGTTTCAACATACTGCAAAGTTAAAGAATTGATTTCCTAGATTTTTTATGGGCAAAGAAAGATTTTTCAATGCCATTGTTATTTTTCGTTTTTAAATGAAAAGAAATTCAAACGAGAAAGGAACTTATTATCGAAGCATAGAATAAAATTTATTCTAGAATTCTTCTGTTTGCTGTTGCAGTGTTTCCACCTGAATAATTCGCACAAAATGAAATGTTTTTACGACACTCTTCTTTACAAGAGCTCTTTCATCTCTCTCGGCTAGCGGATTTAAACCAAGCTTTTTTTCGATTCAATACAATCCAATCTTTTCTCTAAAAAACGGATGGCTCCATGAGGTTCAAACAAAAAGATCTCTAAAATCATCACTAACATGTAATCAAAAAGGGAGATCTTATGCATCCAAAACACCTTTTTTCAGCTATTTTTTAGAACCCAATCACTCCAAATAGTAGACTTTAACATCGGTAAAAAAACTGTCCATCGAAGCTTTAAAAGCGAACACAACTCTTCTGATGGAAGACTTCTTCTGATTCACAAACTAGAAAAAAAGGGGATGTCGCCAACAAATCGACCAGGCGATTCAAGGTATCCATCTCAGGCATCTGATCCATCACTCCACCACCAAACTCTCAAGAGGATTTGAAAGATAATTTAAAAAATCATTTAACGACAAAACAAGGAAATCATGTTTTCCAAATCGCACTTCACGATGGAGTGATTCACAAATAAGCTAACTGATTAAAACGGTCAAATTGAGTCAAACTTTTTAACACCGTATTGTTCTAAGCAAAAGTTAAAATGATGCATTCCCAGGAGTGCGAGGGAAAGGGATGACATCTCTTATGTTGGTCATTCCAGTAACAAATTGCACCAATCGTTCAAAACCTAATCCAAAGCCACTGTGTGGTACCGTTCCAAATTTTCTAAGTTCCATATACCACCAAAGCTCTTTTGCATCGATACCTAATTCCTTCATGCGATTTTGTAAGTGATTCAATCGTTCTTCTCGTTGCGAACCACCAACTATTTCTCCTATACCTGGAAACAGTACATCCATCGCTGCTACGGTTTTTCCATCGGAATTACATCTCATGTAAAATGCTTTGATGTCTTTTGGATAGTCATAAATAACCACTGGTTTTTTAAAATGTTTTTCAACCAAATAACGCTCATGTTCACTTTGTAAATCCATGCCCCACCCTGTTATGGGATAATCAAATTTTTTCTTTTGGTTCGGCTTTGAGTTTTCCAGTATGGATATAGCTTCTTGGTAGGATATTCGTTCAAACGGATTTTCTAAAATAAATTCAATTCTTTCTATCAGATTCAATTCACTTCTTTGAAACATGGGTTTGGACAATTGCTCTTTTGAAAAGCGTTGATTTAAAAAAGTTAAATCCTCTTTTGCTTTTTCTAATGTGTCTTTTAAAATCCATCGAATAAACTCTTCTACCAAATCAATGTTTTGTTTTAAATCATAAAATGTCATTTCTGGTTCAATCATCCAAAATTCAGCAAGATGTCTCGGAGTATTAGAATTTTCAGCACGAAAAGTTGGTCCAAAAGTGTATACCTTTCCTAAACCCAAGGCATAAATTTCCGCTTCAAGTTGTCCAGAAACGGTCAAATGTGTTGGCTTACCAAAAAAATCTTGCGTCACATCAACAATCCCTTTTTCATCCATTGGGAGATTTTCGATATTGAGCGTTGTGACTCGAAAGAGATCTCCAGCTCCTTCTGCATCATTTGAAGTGATGATGGGCGTATGGATGTAATAAAAATGTTTTAGATTGAAGAAACGATGAATCGACTGGGCTAATTGAGAACGCACTCGCATTACAGCAGAAATAGTACTCGTTCTGATTCTTAAATGAGCTTTTTGTCGAAGGAACTCCAAACTATGTTTTTTGGGTTGTATGGGATATTGTATCGGATCACTGCATCCCAAAATATTTAGTTTTTCTACTTGCAATTCAACTTTTTGGCCCACACCCTGGCTTTCAATCAAAGTCCCATAAACATGAACAGAAACTCCCGAAGTAATCGATTTCATAAGTTGCTTCTCAAACAATTCATAATCGACAACACACTGAAGATTACGAATCGTTGATCCATCATTTAATGCAATAAAGCGATTGGCTCGAAAAGTTTTCACCCATCCATTAACTTCCAATTTTTGACCAATTGATGTTCCTTTTAATATCTCTGAAATCAGCAAACCTTTCATCATTTCAACAAAGTTCCCAAAAGTAAATTTTTAGATTTAATCTATCCGCAGTATTTTATTGAATGACTATTGGTTGCTTGAAAACCCCATGACTTTGAAATCAAATCAAAGAATCACATCAAAATTAGTTTTAGAAGTTATTTTTCTATCTCTCTATACCAGTAATGGTAAAGCCATCTTAAATGGCCATGATTTCTTCTTCTTTGACCAACAACATTTTTGAAATTTTATCGTTGTATTTGTCAGTTAGTTCTTGAATATCAATTTGACAGTTTTGTTGTAAATCTTCAGACGCATCAGCATTTTTAATGTTTTGATTGGCTTCTTGTCTGGCTTGTCGAATAGAAATTCTAGCCTTTTCGGCCTCAGAACGAGCGAATTTCACTAAATTTTTTCGTCTTTCTTCTGTTAAGGGAGGGACATTGATAATCACCATTTCACCATTATTAATAGGATTAAATCCCAAATTGGCTTTCATAATACCCTTTTCTATTTCTGGAATTTGCTTTTTATCCCAAGGCTGCACAAAAATAGTATTCGCATCAGGTGTATTGATACTGGCTACTTTATTCAATGGAGTTGACTGACCATAATAGTCGATAAAAACACTCGACAACATGACCGGAGAAGCTCTACCCGTTCGAATGTGTTGAAACTCTGTGGCCAAGTGTGAAATACCTAATTCCATGGATTCTTTGGCTTCTTCTAAAACAAACTCAATTTCTTCATTCATGATGGGATCTTAATGAGTTACTATGGTTCCAATTTTTTTGCCTCTAATAATCTTTACAAAATTATCGGGTCGATTCATATCGAAAACAATGATTGGCAATTTATTTTCTTGACTAAGGGTAAATGCAGTGGTATCCATTACTTTAATCCCCTTAGTTAAGGCCTCTTGAAAAGATAGTGATTCAAATTTGATAGCTAGATTATTTTTTTCTGGATCAGTGTCATAGATACCATCCACTCTTGTCCCTTTGAGAATAACATCAGCATTAATTTCAATAGCTCTTAAAACCGCAGCACTATCCGTCGTAAAAAATGGATTTCCAGTTCCGGCTCCAAAAATCACAACCCTATTTTTTTGCAAATGCCTTACGGCTCTCCTTTTGATAAAAGGTTCAGCAATCGCTTCGACATCAATAGCTGTTTGTAGTCGAGTAGGTATTTTATGGTTTTCTAAAACAGTTTGTAACGCGAGTCCATTGATGACTGTAGCCAGCATACCCATATAGTCAGCTTGGACTCTATCGATACCTTGATCGATACTTTCTCGTCCTCGAAAAATATTACCACCACCAATCACGATAGCAATTTGTACTCCTAAATCAAATACTTTTTTAATTTCTAAAGCATACTCATTGAGTTTTAGATGATCAATTCCATAGGATTTAGAGCCCATCAATGCTTCACCACTGAGTTTTAGCAAAATCCTCCTATAGGTCATTTAGAATCTGATATCAAGCATCAAAATTACTAATACTAATTTTCTTCATCTTTTGGTTTCCACGAATCAAAGAAACTGTATTATTGATAGCAACTACACTTAAATCTATTGAAAAAGCATTCAAATGAAGGGTTTAACCATTTATCATAAGGATTAAATTTAAAATACTTGTTTAGGGATTTTACAAGTGTTTGCTAGAGTTTTTGTATTCAGGAAATCCAAACTAGGAGTCGTTTTCATCAGATGATGATCTAAATTCTTTATCTGATGGATTTAACCCTGCAATAACGACTTTTTTACTTGATAAGTTCAATGAGTGCAACAATTAAAACTCGTAGTCAATGGTTTGACTGAAAGGTTATTCGGGTCCATTCAAGTGTTTCCTATCGACTGTGACATGTCGTTGTATCCTAAGCTATTTGTTTGAAACGAATCTAAAGAATGGGAGTCAACCATTTCCCATAAATACCTCATTTCAAAACAAGTTGTTGTTGCACTAGATCGTTGAACATGGCCTTTGATTGACAAAAGATTCTCAGTCATCAAAAACAAAATGGGAAGATTTGATTATAAAATCGTGATGTTTCATCTTCTCATGTTCAGCCATCACAAGTTCATTTGATCTTGATCCCCAATCTAACTCCTATTGCTTCATTCATCATCGTTCGCTTATTCGTTTCACTTCATTAGAATATGCACTCTTTCATGAAAACCCTAAAAAAAAAATTGTATGGGACTATTGACGTTTTGCCAGAGAGGTATTAATTTGATTCCCTGAGTCGTCTTTATTTCTTCAATCTATTAATTAGAAAATGACGAACTTATCAAGTATTAATCTTTCATTGTTAGTTTCGTCTTCACGTTCTATTTAGTCTTTTTTCTCTTGAAGTAAGTACCGAGCCAAAGTCATAGAGTTCAAGTGTTGGAATGAGTCGTTGGGTTGGATGCTACTCTATTTTGTTTGAGATTAAGGGGAGTCACATGGGCTTCTCAAACTGAAGTGAAAGCAAAAATGAAAAGTTCTGTGGTGATCTGACTTTCAATAAGTCTTTCAATTATTAAAAATTCATCTTAACGTTATTTTAGACGCTGTTTCTTTAAGTTTTTGGTTTCCATTTTAATCCATCGACTATTACAAAAGTCTATTTATATCTTTGCTCATTTGTTAGAAAATTTGAAGGCTGTAAAACAGTTTTTTTCTCTCTTTATTAAAGGTGTTTTTGTAGGTGCTGTCGATGTTTTACCTGGTGTATCAGGAGGAACTATTGCGTTAGCTTTTGGGATTTATAATGATCTTATTCACAGTATTCATCAATTTAACATTAAATCCCTTGGTTTCATTCTTAATAAAGACTTTAAAACCTTTTGGAATCAAAGTAATGGAAATTTTTTGCTCCCCTTTTTTTCCGGTGTGTTGATAGGGATTTTTGTCTTGGCAAGAACAATCGAATGGTTGTTTGATCATTACTCGGTATTCCTTTGGTCTTTTTTCTGGGGATTGTTGGTATTTAGTATTTATTATCTGATAAAACAAATCAAGTTCTCAATCAAAATCTTTCTTCACCTTTTTTTTGCTGCTGGATTATCCTTTGGCATAAGTTGCATTGGACCAATTGATGGTAGTTCTCACTATTTGTATCTTTTTCTATGTGGCGCTATTGGTATTGTGGCCATGGTATTGCCAGGTATTTCGGGAGCGTTAATTTTAATTATTTTGGGAGTTTATCCTCTGTTAATCGAGCGTGTGAATCATTTCAGCATGTATTTTTTGCAATTCAACAACCCTCTTTTTAATGATTCGTTATTGGTCCTTTCCATTTTTTTAGCTGGTGTTTTGGTGGGCTTAAAAATATTTGTGAGACTACTTGACTATTTATTTCAACGATATCAATCCTCGAGCTATGCTGTGTTAGTTGGAATCATCATTGGTGTTTTATACAAGATATGGCCTTGGCAAAATCATCCCACTGATCATGAATTAACTGGTCGTTTGCATCAATTAGCCTGGCCACATCAGTATCAAGATCAAGCTCACCTTTTAGGAGCCATCATTCTTTTTATTTTAGGTTTATCCATCATGGTCTTATTAAAAAAAACTGGCTTTATTTCATTTAAAACAACCAATGCCTCCTAACACAAAAAATAGAAGGTTCAAAGATTATCTGCTCCTTTTTATCAAAGGGGTTGCTATGGGTGCTGCTAATAAAATTCCAGGTGTCTCTGGTGGCATAGTGGCTTTTGTTGCTGGATTTTATCCAGAAATGATTCATTCATTGAAAAGAATGAATTTGAAATTTCTTAAACTCCTTCTTAGAAAAAAAACCAAACTTGCTTTAGAATATGCCAATGTTAAATTTTTAAGCTATTTGTTTTTAGGAAGTTTGTTTAGCTATTTTGGGATATCTCAACTTTTAGATTTAGGATTTACCTATTATGAAAAAGAAGTATGGGGGTTATTTTTTGGATTGATTTTAACCTCTCTATATTACGTGTATTGGGATATTAAAGTTTGGAATTTCAAAACAGTTGTTGGGGTCTTATTTGGTATTGGAACGGGGCTATTAATCACCCTAGCTAATCCAGGTGTTGAAAATGATCAATTATGGATGGTCTTTATCTGTGGCATGGTTGGTATCATCGGCATGACAATGCCAGGTCTTTCAGGATCTTTTTTGATATTGGTGTTAGGAAATTATAATCTGCTTTTGGTTGATTCAGTGAATCATCTGTTTGACATCATCATTCATGTCATACAATTAGATTTCAGCATTTTTTCGAATCCTACCAAAATGCATTATTTGATCATCATGATTGTTTTTGGTATTGGATCAGTAATTGGATTGGTCTTTTTTTCAAATCTTTTGAGTTATGTTCTAAAACGATATCAACAAATGACCACGGCAACAATTATTGGTTTTATCGCTGGGACCATCTTTACCTCATGGCCTTGGAAACACACCAACTACAAGGTCAGCGAGTCAGGTCATATTGTGACTAGTCAAATTGGTGATCTTGTTGTGAATAATTATGAATATTATCTCCCCAATCTTAGTTTATTATCGACATACACCACTATAGGTAGCATTGTTTTAGGATGTGCTATTTTGGTTTTATTACAGAATTATGGAAGTAAAAAATAGATTTCGACAATTCGGGCTTGTAGGAAAAAACATATCATTTTCGTTTTCTCGAAAATATTTTTCTGCAAAATTTCAACAACTACAAATAACACATTGTGACTATACCAATTTTGATCTCCAGCAGATTAATGAAATCAACAAGGTTTTTTCTATCGAATCTTTGGTAGGCTTTAATGTTACCATACCTTACAAAGAACAAATTATTCCCTTTCTTGATTCCATGTCTTCTGAAGCTCTAGAAATTGGAGCCGTGAATGTGGTGCATATTACGGATGAAAAGAAAAAAATAGGTTATAATACTGACGGTTATGGATTTGAAAAATCACTGATGGAATCAATGGAAAATCTTCCCGAACATGCCCTCATTTTAGGTACAGGAGGAGCTTCCAAAGCTATTGAGTACGTTTTAAAAAAGAATAAAATTTCTTATACCTTTGTTTCTCGTTCACCAAGAAAGAAGAATCAAATTCTTTACCAAGATTTGAGCCATCAAATGTTCAAACAACGACTTTTAATCGTCAACACGACTCCATTGGGTACGTATCCCCATGTGGATACCTATCCCGATATTCCTTATCATTACTTGAATGAAAAGCATCTTCTTTATGATTTAGTTTACAATCCAGAGACGACTCAGTTTTTAAAACGAGGAATTGAAAAGGGATCTCAAATCATACGTGGTCTCAAAATGTTGATATATCAAGCTGATAAAGCTTGGGAAATATGGAATACACAACCATAGAAGATATGATTAGCAAGCAATATTCAAATTATGTCTTCCCTCTAGAAATACTTTACTTGTATGGAAAATCGATTATTACCTAATGCTTTTAAATCAAAACAGCAAAACATCTCGCCAACGTCCGTTATTTTTCAAGAATGCGATTTTCCAAACTCCAATCTACCATTCGATTGTAAAAATCCAGTTTACTTAAAAGATCCTCTATCTTTTATTGGAAAATTCACTGGTTGGTTTAAAAAATCTTTGGACTTTTTATTCACTAATTATTTACTAATTCCGAATCTCACCCTATCAAGTGGTTTGATTCGACTTCGAAATGAAATATTTCATTACAATTTTTTAAATCATTCAAAGTTGATGATTCGCTATCTTACTTTTAATTCTATTCTTCGATTTGATTTTAAACACTATGGATAAAAACATCAAAACACCTATTTCTGAAGAAAAAAAGACGACTGCTTCAAAGTCCTCATCCGATACCTCAGTTGATCCAATAGAAAGTCTTGATTCTGATGTGTCATCTGACGACACTGACTCTAAATTGCAACAGACTAATGAGATTTTGTCGCAAAAAGAAGAGGAACGTCTTCCACATATAACAGAAGAAACTAAAAATATTGAAAAACCGACTGCTTTAGTTTCCAAAGAAGATCAAGATTTAAACAGAGAGGGGGGGAAATCCAAAGAAGAATTAAAAATTGATGAAGCTCCACAGCCAATCAGTAGTTCTCAGGAAGTTGAAACTTTGGAGAATGTTTCAGAAACTAATACAAAAGAAAATGAAACATCTAAAGATTTGAATGACACCATATCTCATGCGTCAGATATTGATGAATCTATAGATACTAATGTAAAGATTCAACCAAAAGAATCAACAATTGACTTAGATTCTTTTACTGAAGAAGAATTAGTTTCTCTGTTTGAAAAGACAATTAATGATTCTCAATGGAATAAACAAAGGAATTTAATCTCAACAATTTCAAATTCGATCAAAGAAAAATTCCAAAATGATTTTGAAACTCGCAAAGAATCATACATCCAAGGAGGAGGGAACCAAATTGATTTTTACTATCATCCTGAGTATAAAAAACAATTTGACCGATTAACTCGATATTTTCAAAAGAAAAAGCGTGATTATTATCGGAATCTTGAAAAGGATCTTCAATCTAATTTGAATAAAAAACGAGATCTGATACATCAAATTAAAGAACTCAGAAGTCATGATATCTCCATTAAGAATAAATACAACCAAATCCAAAATATCCAAGATCAGTGGTATGAAATAGGTCCGGTTCCTAGGATGAAAAGTGATCAACTATGGAAAGATTATAATCATAATCTAGACCTGTTTTACCAACTATTAGATGTTCACAAAACTCAAAGAGATGAATTTGATCAACAACATTTTGAAAAACTCAAACTCTTAATTGAAGAAAGCCGAGAGAAAATACAAACCTTAGAATTAGGTAAAGGGAAACACGAACTAGAAACATTAAAAACCCTTTTACAAATTAAATCTGGAAGATTAAGTTTTCGATTGAGAAATGATATATGGAATCAATTCAGAACCGTTCGAAAAGAACTTGATAAAACGAATGAACAAATCAAAATTGATGTCTTGAATGAATTACGAACAATCCATGAACAATTACCAACAACTCATGAACATTGGCAAAAATGTAATCAAAATCTCAATCAATTAAACGCGAAATTTCGAGATGCACATCCTGTTTCTTATAAGACGTTAAAAAAACTCAACACTGAATTTTATGAGTTGTATTGGGACATTATACGCAAGAAAAATGCGTTTTATAAAGAATTTATTTTAACTAAAAAAGAATCTTTTAGGACCAAAGTCGAAATCATCAACGAGCTAGAAACCATATTAGATTCTGATGATTGGAAAGAAAAGGTCAATAGGGTCAAACAATTAAGACAAAAGTGGAAAAAAATAGGTTATACATCCAATAAAAATGAAAAGAAAATTTGGAGCCAATTCAACAAGCTCAATAAATTATATTTTACTCGAATGCAACAAGGGTATGAAAAACTGACTCCACACCAAGAATCGATTGAAAAGGCAAAAAAAGATTTTATTAAAGAAGTTGAAGAAGGTTTCGATTTTGATTCTGAAAAAGATTTGATTAAACAACTCAATCCAAAAATAGAATTATGGCATGGGTTCGGTAGTATTAATCCTGACACAGATTATCAATTAAATCATAGTTTTTATTTTGTAATTAGTCAAAAGATAAAGTTCTTAGAACTAACAAAAAAAGAAAAATCACAATTTTCTTTTGAATGTTTGCTCGAAATCATCAAGTCAGATAATCATAGTATAAAAAAGAATATGATCCAAATTAAAACGACAACAAATAATTTAATAAAAGAATTAACTCAATTAGAAAATAATTTGCAGTTTTTTGATACTTCTAGTTCATCCAGTCCTTTGGTTTTAAAAACCGAAGAAAAATCCATAAGACTTAAAAAGCGATTAGAGTTTTATCAAGAAAGATATTCTAGATTACAATCTTTAATGTCTAATCTCTGACAGAATAACTGTTCATCCGATGATCCTTTCCAAAGATTATACTAAAATCTCATTTTGAGACTTCCTTTACTTTGATACTGTCATCTTTTTTTGGTGTTATAAAAAGTTTAACGATTTAGTACAACAAAAATTTGTTATGACATCAGGTTTTAAGAGAAATTATTGACTCCCATTCTTTATATTCATTTCGAACAAATAGTTTTGGGCATAACTGCATTTCTTAATCGATATGAAACACTTTTTGGTTTGGCCCAAATTCCCAATCTCCCAGCCAAATAATTGACTACGGATTTTTTTTTGCACTAGATAGTCGCTCCTTAAAAAGTCTTTTTTTCCAGTTGCATTCTATTCTTTTGATGATCGAAGTTC